>CANQGW010000003.1 GCA_947623555.1 uncultured Clostridia bacterium | reverse complement strand
GGTCAGGCTGTTATAGTAATCTATATCAGTCTTATTTTCTGCAGCCTAACCCCCGATAACATACTAAACATAGTGGTATTATTAATATTAGCAGGTGTAAGTATAACTGCAGTATTTGGAGATAATGGAATAATAAAACAAGCAGAGATAGCAGCAAATTTAACAAAAGAGTCTATGAAAAATGAAGAAGAAGATGTAAATAACCTTACTAATAAATTAGATGATTTATTAAAATATGAAGTATTTGATAGCAGTAAAGGAGTAAACACGCCCCAATTAGGAGAAGAAATGACAGGAATAAAGTGGGATACTTCAAAAAATGATTGGGTAGATATAACAGGGAAAAATGACCCAGAGTGGTACAATTATCAAGAAAAGAAATGGGCAAATGCAGTAATAAAAGATGAAGAAGGAAACATAGAAAGTTATTGGGTATGGATACCAAGATATGCATATTGCATAAAAAGTGGATATCATTCAAATACAGCAGGAGAAATAGAAATAAGGTTTTTAAAAGGAACAACAAATGATATAGCATATAAAGAGGAAGATAATAAAGAAGAAATAAAACTAGCAGAGCCACAAGCAAGTGGTGCAAATAACTGGCTAGTACACCCAGCCTTTAAAAATGGAAAAGTCAATAACTATGAAAATGGAGAGTGGAATAAAGAAATAGCAGGAATATGGGTAGCAAAGTTTGAAGCAAGCCATGAAAATTGTACAACAACTGCAAGTACAGGAATAAATAATACAAATAATACAACATTAAAATTAAAAGTAATACCAGGAGTAACAAGTTGGAGAAATATAAGCATAGGAAATACGTTTACAGTATGTAAAGAATATAAACCAAGCTTAAATAGCCATTTAATAAAAAATAGTGAATGGGGAGCAGTAGCATATTTAAGAAAAAGTGAATATGGACAAAATGATACAAATATAGCATTAAATACAAATAGTTCATACCTAACTGGTGGCGGAGAAAACAATACATATGCGACAACTAATATAGCCCAAAGTACAACAGGAAATCAATGGGGAATATATGACATGAATGGAGGGGCATATGAACGTACAGCATCATATATAAATAATAACTATACAAAAAATGAAAATGAGCAATACACAAATGGTCAGGCATTAATAGATGAAGTTAATGGATGGCTTAAGCAGGTATATAAAGTGGGAGAAACAGAAAACAACCAAAACAATTATGAAAAAAATAAAGGAATATATGGAGATGCACTGTATGAGACGTCAAGTGATGGAGATGAAGATATGTCATGGTTAGGAGGTGCTTCTAAATTCCCTACTGGTGGTAATCCATTTTTTACGCATGGAGCAGATAAACAAATATCATGTGAAGTATTCAACTTTAGTTGTCAGAGAGGTAATGCTAGGCATCCTGATAGTTTTCGACTTGTACTTGTTACAAATTAGGAGAAAACGGGTACATAGATGTAAAAACAATTATTGTGTGACCAAGTATTAATACATTTATAAAAAATGCTGGTAGTTATTAGTTTTTAAATAACTACCAGCATTAATAAATTTTAGCAGAAATGTATGAATTAGCTATATAAATGAATAATAAGCAGTGGATGGCAATGTGAAAAGGTATCTTTAAACAAAATACTTTATTTTAAATTTATATAACCTTGAATACCATGTAAAATGGTGATAAAATATCTTCAAATGTAATAGCTAATATATGCAAGTAAATTTTAAAAACGAAAGGAAAGGTAGTATGGCAAAAGTTTGGGAGAATGAAAAATTGGTATGCATAAAAGAAAACGATATACAATATATACAATTTAAAAAACTACTAAAATACCCACAAATAAAACATTGTTATACTCTAAAAAACTTAAATTTTCCACCAATTTATAAAGACGAAAAAACTTTAAAAAATAGCTATAAAAAAATATGTGACTGCTTAAATTTAGATGAAAATAAAATAGTAAAGCCACATCAAACTCATACAAGCAATGTAGAAGTTGTAAATGAAGTAATTAATTTTCAAGACGTAGATGGAGTGCTAACAAATAAAGAAGAAATTGTTTTAGTTACAACATCAGCAGACTGCATTTCTTTACTTATGTTTGATCCAGTAAAAAAAGTTATTGGAAGCATACATTCTGGTTGGAGGGGAACATTACAAGGAATTGCAAAAGAAGCGGTACTTAAAATGATAGAAAAATATGAGAGTAATCCAGAAGATATTATTTGTTGCATTTGCCCTAGTATTAGAAGTTGCCACTTTGAAGTAGATGAAGATGTAAAAGATTTATTTTATGAAAAATATAAAAACTTACAACAAATAAATAATATTATTAAAAAAACCAAAATAAAAGACGGAAAGCAAAAATATACAATAGATACTGTTTTAATTAATATATGTTTATTAAAAAAATTAGGGCTAAAAGAAGAAAATATAATAGATAGCAATATTTGCACAGTATGTAATAAAAATAATTTTCATTCTTACCGTGCAGAAAAAGAGAACTCTGGAAGAAATGCTGCTATAATTAGTATAAAAAAGGAGAGCTAAAAATGATACCTAAAAAATTAAAAAAGGGAGATACAATAGGCTTAATTTCGCCATCTGACAGTATTGTAAAAGACGATTTAGAAGTAATAAATAACTCTATTTGCTTAATGGAAAGTTCCGGTTTTAATATAAAATTTGGAAAATATGCTTTAGAAAATACTTTAAAGTATGGAGCAACTGCAAAACAAAAGGCAAAGGACATAAATGACATGTTTGAAAACCCAGAAATAAAAGCCATCTTTTGTATATGTGGGGGATTTAATTCAAACTGCACCTTTGATTATTTAGATTATGATAAAATAAAATATAACCCTAAAATTATTTGTGGCTTTAGTGATTCTACCTCTTTATTAAATGTAATTTATAATAAAACAGGGTTAGTTACATTTCATGGACCAACCTTTAAAGCGTTAACTTCATGGCAAACAGAATATGGATATAAAGAAGTTATGAAACGTTTAGTAGAAGGTGGAATGAGTTTAGGTCAAGCTGATGACGAATATAAAACTATTAAAGATGGCACTGCAAAAGGAATTTTAGTAGGAGGCAATTTAAGTTTAGTAAATGAAATGGTAAGTGGTAAATATGCTATTGACTTTACAGATAAAATACTATTTTTAGAAGAGCTGTTTTTAGAAACTCCTCCGGCATTAGTAAGCAACTATTTATACAATATGAAGCAAAATGGGGTGTTTGATAAAATAAAAGGAATTTGGCTTGGAAACTATGATGGAACTATATCATTAGAACAAATTTTATTAGACACATTAGAAGGCGAATATAACTTTCCAATAATTAAGTCAAATAATTTTGGTCATACTGACAAAAAAACGGTAATACCAATAGGAACAATGGCAAAAATAAATACTTATGAAAAGGTAAAAATTGAATTATTAGAAAATTGTACTGAATAGAAATATAGCTAAATAGAAGGAGAAAAAGATGTACGAAACATGGGAAGAATTAGAAAATAGTATTCAAAACTGTACTAAATGTAAATTGTGTCAAAATAGGCATAACATAGTATTTGGCGAAGGAAATAAAGAGGCAAATATAATGTTTATAGGAGAAGGCCCAGGAGCAGATGAAGATATTCAAGGACTTCCATTTGTGGGAAAAGCAGGTCAGCTTATGAACAAAGCATTTAAAGGATTAGGAATAAATAGGAGTGAAGTGTATATTGCAAATATTGTAAAATGTAGGCCACCTTCTAACCGTGTACCAGAAGAAGATGAAGCAGCAAGCTGTTTAGATTATTTAAGAAATCAAGTTATGCTAGTTAAACCAAAAATAATAGTTTTATTAGGAAGCACAGCCCTAAAAAATATATTAGGGAAAGAATATGGTATAACTTCTGCAAGGGGAAACTTTATTGAGAAAAATGGAATATATTATATGCCAACTTGGCACCCAGCAGCACTTTTAAGGGATGAAAGCAAGAAAATTGACTTTTGGAAAGATTTAAAAGAAGTTATGAAAAAATACAAAGAACTTTAATACAGAAAGGAATAAATTAATGGATGAAAATATAGTAAAAAAAGCAAATTATTGTTTAAATTGTGCTAATAAACCATGTAGCCAAAAGGGTTGCCCACTTTCAAATGATATTCCTACATTTATTAAATATGTAAAAGAAGGCAATTTACAAAGTGCCTATGAAACACTTTCAAAAACAACTGTGTTAGGCAGCATTTGTGGCAGGATATGCCCACATAAAAAGCAATGTGAAGGTAGTTGTATAAGAGGTATAAAGGGAGAGCCTGTTGACATTGGAGGGTTAGAAAGCTATGTATTTGATGTAGCATTAGAAAAAGGTTATTATAATAATATAAAAAAAGAAAACACCTTAAAAGGTAAAAAAGTAGCAGTAGTAGGGGGCGGACCTGCAGGACTTACATGTAGCAGCTTTTTAGCAAGAAAAGGTGCAGAAGTTACCATATACGAAAAATATGAAAAATTAGGCGGAATTTTAAGCCATGGAATACCAGAATTTAGGCTAGATGAAAACATATTAGAAAAAACTATAAATGCTATATTAAGTTTAGGAATAAATGTAGAATATAATAAGCAATTAGGTGCTAATTTAAAATTAGAGGATTTAAAAAAAGGTTATGATGCGGTGTTTCTAGCATTTGGTGCAAACATTCCTAGAAAAATGATGATAGAAGGGGAAAATTTAGAAGGAGTATATGGTGGTAACACATTATTAGAAACACAAAATCACCCTAATTATAAAGAAAAAAGCGTAGCTGTTATAGGCGGGGGAAATGTTGCAATGGACTGTGCTAGAACCATTAAAAGGCTTGGTGCTAAAAGAGTAGTTGTAATTTATAGAAGGTCAGAAGCGGAAATGCCAGCAGAAGAAAAAGAAATACAAGATGCTAAAAATGAAAAAATAGAGTTTTTGTTTCAAAATAATATTACAAAAATATTAGGAGATAAAAAAGTAGAAAAAATTGAATGTATTAAAACCGAGCTTTTGCAAAAAGAAGGAGAAACAAGAAAAGTACCGGTTGATATTGAAGGTAGTAATTACATAATGGATATGGACTATGTAGTTATGGCAGTAGGATCAAAAGTAGATAGCAAAGTATTAGAAACAGAAGGCTTACAAACTTCGGAAAGAAAGTATTTACAAATAGAAGAAAATAATCAAATAAAAGGCACTAATGTTTTTGCGGGTGGAGATTTAGTAGGAACAACGGAAACAGTAGCATGGGCTGCAAGTGATGGTAGAAAAGTAGCTACCCAAATAGAAAAATATTTACAAAATACAATAAAAAAATAGTCATAATTCTTATGACTATTTTTTATTCTTCATCAAAATCTATAGAAATTAATTCACCTATTTCACAATCTAAATATTTACACAAATCTTCTAAATACTTAAAAGAAATTGAAGTAGTGTCACCCTGTATAATTCTATTTAGATTTCTAGATGTAATATTCATATTTTTACAAAGCCAGTATTTAGACTTACCCCTGTTTCTTAACAACTCATCAATATTAAAACTTATCATAATTTCACCTTAAATAAATTGTAATATAAAAAAATTTTAAAGGTAAGATACTTATAAGTACCTTACCTTAAGCATAGTATATACAATTTATAATGAAATATTTTTGAGTTTTAAAAATTAATTTGTATGTTTTTCTTCTTGTTTTGCACCTAAAAATAATTTTTTTAATGCACTAAATAAATTAGAAAGTTTAGATTCTTTTACTACAGTTAGTGAAACATTATTAACAATAGCATCATAACGTTTTTCCAAATCTGCCATTTTATCTATATAGTAATTACTAAAATCAAAATAATTATCAGTAATACCAATATAATTTTGATAATTATATAATTTAGTACGATAAACTTCAATATCTTTTGTTGTTGTTAAGTTGTTAAATTCATTATTGAAATATGAAGAAAAAATTAAATCCTGTGTTTGAATAAATGTTTTTCTTAAATTTGTTTTATAATCATTAATTTTAGTAGAAATTTTTTGTGCTTTGATTTCATCACAGTCATCTTCTACTAATTTTTGATTTAAAGTTATAATTTTTTCTTCTGTATATAATATTTTATCTAAATTATCTTGAATTTTTGCAAAAGCTTTTTTACCCAAAGCTTGGCTTGCTATTTCTTTAAATTTATCTGTACTAAAAAAAGTACTTTCAAATAGTATGTTTTCACCTATTAAATATGTTAATTGTTTTACTAAATTACATAGAATAGGGTAGTAGTTTGGGCTAGGAGTAGGAAGTGAAATTTCATAGTATTTTACAATATCTTCTTTTAGGTTTAAAGCTTTAGAAGTAGCAAATTGAACAGCACCCTCATTTAATGCCATACCATAAGTTTTAAATTCACCATATTCACAAAGACCAAGCCTATATAAATTGCCATTTTTATCTTTAACTTCTTGCAAATGGTGAATAAATTCGTGAATAGCAAACTTTTCAAGTTCATCTAATGGAACTCCTTGCTTAAAATATATAGAAGAATTTTTATAAAAATAGTTTGCTTCAGCAAAACCTTCAGGCATATTAGCTAAATACATAGGAAGCCTAGCAAATTCAATAAATAACTTTTCATAGCTAAAACGTGCTTTAGGAAAGGCAGCACATATTTTTTCGGCTACATTTTTAGCAAGAGAATTAACACTTAAAGTGTCTAGCCTGCCAACTATTTCAATTCCATCTTTTTTTAATTCAGCCTCTATATTCATTTACTTCTCCTTAATATTTTCTAGCATACATTATACAACACAATATGACAAAAGAGTGTAACAAAACCATTACAGTTTTATTACAAATATGTAACAAAAAAAGCACTTTAAAGTGCTTTTTCAAAATTAAAAATTTAGAATTATAAAATATTATTTCACAACAATATTATAAATTTTATTTTTTACATAAATTTCTTTTACAATATTTTTGCCTTCTGTAGCATTTTGAATATTAGGAATGTTGTGAACCTTTTCTTTTATTTCCTCATCATTAGCATTAACACTAACTAAAATGGTAGCCTTAACTTTTCCATTTACTTGAACCGGAATTTCTATTTCATCATCAACTGTTTTTGCTTCATCATAAGTAGGCCATGGCGTATTTGCAATTGTATTAGGTTCTCCAATTATTTCAAATAACTCTTCTGTCATATGTGGTACAAATGGATTTAAAAGTTGAAGTAAGGTTTTAAATTCAGCCTTATTAACTCTTTTTACCCTATAAAATTCATTTACCATTGTCATAAATGTACTTACAGCTGTATTAAACTTCATTTCTTCAATATCAGAAGAAACTTTTTTAATTGCTTTATGCATCATTTTTTCAAATTCTTTAGAATAGCTATCACCATCTATTAAAAACTCTTGCATATTCCATACACGGTCTAAAAACTTGTTACATCCACGAATACTTTCCATAGACCATGGGGCTGTTTGATCAAAAGGTCCCATAAACATTTCATAAATACGGAAAGTATCTGCACCAAATTCATCAATAATATCATCAGGGTTAATTACATTTCCCTTTGACTTTGACATTTTTTCACCATTAGAACCTAAAATCATACCATGTGAAGTACGTTTTAAATAAGGTTCTTTTGTAGGAACAACACCAATATCATATAAAAATTTGTGCCAAAACCTAGAATATAGCAAGTGAAGCGTTGTGTGCTCCATACCGCCATTATACCAGTCAACAGGACCCCAGTAATTTAAAGCTTCTTTAGAAGCAAGAGCCTCATTATTATGTGGATCCATATAACGTAAAAAGTACCAAGAAGAACCAGCCCATTGAGGCATTGTATCAGTTTCTCTTTGAGCATCCATGCCACAATGTGGGCATTTTGTATTAATCCATTCTGTATGTTTAGCAAGTGGAGATTCACCATTTTCACCAGGCTCATAATCTTTTATATCTGGAAGCTCTAATGGAAGCTCACTTTCAGGAACAGGAACCCATCCACAATTTTTACAATATACCATTGGAATTGGTTCGCCCCAATAACGTTGCCTTGAAAATACCCAGTCACGAAGTTTATAATTTACTTTTTTGCTACCAATTTTATTTTCTTCTAAATAATCAATTACTTTCTTTTTAGCATCTGTTACAGATAAGCCGTTTAAAAAACCAGAGTTAATTAATTTACCAGTTTCAACATCTGTAAAAGCTTCTTTTTCAATATCGCAAGGAGTATCGTTTGAGTTTGACTCAATAACTTGAATCATTGGTAAATTAAACTTTTTAGCAAATTCCCAGTCCCTTGTGTCATGCGCAGGAACAGCCATAATTGCACCAGTTCCATAAGTAATTAAAACATAGTCTGAAACCCAAATAGGAATTTCTAAACCAGTTAAAGGGTTAACTGCGCGAATTCCTTTAATTTCAACTCCTGTTTTTTCCTTGTTTAATTCAGCACGTTCAAAATCAGATTTTAAAGCAGCTTTTTCTTGGTATGCTTTAACTTCATCTAAATTTGTAATTTCAGAAGCTAGTTCTTGAATAATTGGATGCTCTGGTGCTACAACCATGTATGTTGCACCAAATAATGTATCAGGCCTTGTTGTATAAACAACAAGTTCTTTATCATGACCACTAATTTTAAATTTAACTTCTGCACCTTCACTTCTACCTATCCAGTTTTTTTGTTGTGTTTTAATTTTTTCTAAATAATCAACATCATCCAAATCATCAATTAGCCTTTGGGCATATTCAGTAATTTTAAGCATCCATTGGCTCTTTTCCTTTTGAACAACTGGGCTACCGCACCTTTCACAAACACCATTTACAACTTCTTCATTAGCTAAACCAACCTTGCAACCTGTGCAAAAATTAATAGGCATAGTTGTTTTGTATGCTAAACCATGTTTAAAAAGTTGTATAAAAATCCATTGTGTCCATTTATAATATTCTGGGTCTGTAGTATCAACTACCCTAGACCAGTCAAACGAAAAGCCTAATGCTTTTAATTGTTCTGTAAAATGAGCTATATTTTTTTCAGTTGTAATTTTAGGATGAACATGGTTTTTAATAGCATAGTTTTCAGCAGGTAAACCAAAAGCATCAAAACCAATAGGGTATAAAACATTATATCCTTCCATTCTTTTTTTTCTAGCTATAATATCTAATGCCGTATAGCTTCGTGGGTGACCTACGTGTAAGCCTTGTCCAGATGGGTAAGGAAATTCAATTAATCCATACCATTTTTTTTGTGAAGTATCATCCTTTGCATAAAAAGTACCTTCACTATACCATTTATTTTGCCATTTTTTTTCAATTTCTTTAAAATTATATGCCATTTATTTTTCAACCTTTCTTAACACATTTTAATAGCCCTATTATATAACAAAATTACATAAAAATAAATAGTAATTGTAAAATTAAATAGTAAGTGCCTGCACATTAGTCAAATATACAGGAATTTCAAACTATATATTTTAAGAAGAAATGCATATAGCTATAAATTCTATTTACTTATTATAAAAAATATGATAAATTAATATAGGTGATGCAAATGGCAAGAACTAGAAGAAACAAAAGAAGTTCAAAAAAATTAATAGAGTATATTAATACTAAAACCTTTATAATATCAACAGTTACATTATTAATAATTATTTTAATATGCGTAGCTACAATTTTTTTCAGGAATATTCAAGAAAAAAAGTTATTAGCACAGCAAAGTGAAGAATTAAATAAAAAAGTAGAAGAAATATTTGCAGAAACTACACAAAATATTGCTAATAGCAATAACAATAAAAAAGATAGCATTTTACGTGTTTCTGCTGTTGGCGATATTTTATGCGGAGATGAAATGTTACAAGATGCTTATGATGAAAATACAAAAACTTATTCATTTAATCAAATGTTTCAAAACATTACTAGCTATATAAAAAGAAGTGATATTGTTTTAGGTACAATGGAAAGTAATTTTACAGACAATGCATATTCTGGTTATGGAAATAGAAATAGTCCGCAAGAATTTGGAGAAGCAGTTAAAGAATCTGGTATTAATTTAGTAAGTATTAGTACAAACCATAGTTTAGATTATGGAATTTCTGGTTTAAAACAAACTAAAAAATATTTAGAGCAAATAGGTTTTTCAACAGTAGGTGATAGGCTAGACGAAAACACAGTTAATATTCAAACTATTAAAAATACTAAAATTGCTTTTTTATCATATACTTATGGGGTAGAAAATCAGTCATCTAAAAGCAAAAAAGAATTAGAAAGTTTAAATATATTTGACAAAAAGTTAGCAAAAAAAGATTTAGAATATGCAAAAGAAAATGCAGAATATATATTTGTAATTATGCATTGGGGAGAACCTTATGCAACAAAGCCAAGCAATGAGCAAAAGGAAATTGCCAATTTTTTAATAGAAAATGGGGCAAATGTAATTTTAGGTAATCATCCAGCTGCAATACAAACAATGGAAGTTAAGCAAAATGCAGAAGGTGAAAATGTATTTGTTGCATATTCTTTAGGAAACTACATTTCTTCTATAGATAATGATACATCAAAGGTAGAATTGGTGTTAAACATAGAGCTACGAAAAAAAGCAGAAGATGGAAAAATTGTATTAAGCAAGGTAGATTATACTCCAATTTATGTTTTAGATAATGGCACTAATGCTAAATACAGATATGAATTAATAGATATGAAAGGAACTGCAAAAGAATATGCAGGTGGTAATACTAGCATTGTAAGTAAAAAAACATATAACAAATTATTAGATGGGTTAAAGTTATTAGAACAAGTAATAGGAAAATAGGGAGCAAAAAATGAAGGTAGGATTTATTTCATTAGGATGTAACAAAAATTTAGTAGATACAGAAAAAACAATTGCTATATTTAAAAGCCATAATCATATAATTGTAAATAAGCCAGAAGAAGCACAAATTATTGTAATTAATACTTGTGGCTTTATTGAAAGTGCAAAAGAAGAAGCAATTAATACTATTTTAGAAATGGCAGAATACAAAAAGAAAAATTGCAAATACCTAATTGCTATGGGGTGTTTGGTAGAAAGGTATAAAGAAGAGTTAGAAAAAGAAATTCCGGAAGTAGACTTATATATTAAATACAGCAACTATGATACATTATGGAGTCAAATTGATGAGTTAATTAATTCTAAACCAGATACAAACAATATTAAGCCATTTGATGAGTATATGAACCGTGTTATTACAACAGGTGATAATTATGCTTATGTTAAAATAGCAGATGGATGTAGCAATAGGTGTACATATTGTGCAATTCCGTACATACGCGGACCATTAAAAAGTAGAACCATGGATAGCATAATAGAAGAAGTAAGTGTACTTGCTAAAAAAGGTTATAGGGAAATTATATTAACAGCTCAAGATACTACAAAATATGGAATAGATATTTATAAAAAACCAATGCTTGCAGAACTATTAAAAAGTTTAAGCAAAATAGAAAATATAAAATGGATTAGATTTTTATATGCATACCCAGAAACAATTACAGATGACTTAATAAATGTAATAAAAGAAAATCCAAAAATATGTCATTATTTTGACATACCAATTCAGCATATTTCAGATAGTGTTTTAAAGAAAATGAATAGGCAAAGTAATGGAAAATCTATTAGAAGCTTAATTAAAAATTTAAGAAAACAACTTCCAGACGTAATTTTAAGAACAACAGTAATGGTTGGATTTCCTCGGTGAAACAAAAGAAGACTTTCAAGAATTATATAATTTTTTAGAAGAAGCAAAATTTGATAAATTAGGTGCATTTGCATACTCTAAAGAAGAGGGAACACCCGCATATAATATGCAAAATCAAGTGCATCCTGCTACTAAAAAAAGTAGATACAATAAAATAATGCAGTTGCAACAAAAAATTTCTTATGAAAATTTACAAAAACATATTGGAAAAACTTTTGAGGTGGTAATAGATGGCTTAACTAGTAATAAAAAATATTACATAGCAAGAAGTTATATGGATACACCTGAAATTGATGGAGTTATTTATATAAAAAACACAAAAAATTTAAAATTGGGTCAATTTGTTTTATGCAAAATTACAGATGTAAAAAATTATGACCTAATAGGTGATTTGTTAAATTAAAATGTTATACAAAAAAAGTTTCCTAAACACAGGAAACTTTTTTGTATTTAAAAAATTAATAATTTTCTGCACATACTTCAAAATAAGCTTGAGGATGTTTACAAACAGGGCAAACTGCTGGAGCCTCTAAACCAACATGAATATGTCCGCAATTTCTACATTTCCAAACAGTAATGCTACCTTTTTTAAATACTTCTCCATTGCCTAAATTATCTAACAATTTTCTATATCTTTCCTCATGATGTTTTTCAACTTCGCCAATGCCTCTAAAAGTAGCAGCAATATCTAAAAAACCTTCTTCTTCAGCAGTTTTGGCAAATTCATCGTACATTGTAGTCCATTCATAATTTTCACCAGCTGCAGCATCTGCTAAATTTGCTTTGGTATCTCCAATACCTTGTAAATATTTAAAATGTAATTTAGCATGTTCTTTTTCATTTTCAGCTGTTTCTAAAAATATAGCAGCAATTTGTTCATATCCTTCTTTTTTTGCAACACTTGCAAAGTATGTATATTTGTTTCTAGCTTCTGATTCACCAGAAAAAGCAGCTCTTAAATTAGCTTCTGTTTTTGAACCTTTTAATTCCATTTTCAAAATCTCCTTTACATTTATTTTATAAAAAGTACTCGCCAAAATAGGCACTTTTCATACGCATAGAATATATTAATTTTAATAAAAAGTCAATATTATTAATAATTAAAAGTAAATTTTTAATATAACTTGAAAAATATAAATAAAACATATATAATAAAAATACACTAATTAAGGTATGCAAAAATATGAAGGGAGAGATTAGCTATGAATATAAAAATAGTAAATAAAGACTTACAAGCAACAGAAGCAATTAAAGATTATATTAGTAAAAAATCAGAAAGACTAGTAAAATATTTTGGAGAAGAATTTGATGTAACAGCAACTATTAAAACAGAGGGTGGACTTCAAGTTGCAGAAATGGAAGTAAAAACCCCAACCGATAGGTTTAGAGCAGTAACTGCACACAGGGACTTATATGCTTCTATTGATAAAGACATAGATATATTAGAAGGTCAAGTAAGAAAAATGAAAACAAAAAAAGATCAACAAAACATGACAGAATCTATTAGAAATAAAGAAATGGCAAGAGAAGTAGAAGGAAATGAAGTAGAAGGTGAAATTATAAAAACACTTTACTATGATATTAAACCAATGTTACCAGAAGATGCAAAATTAAAACTAGAAGAAAAAGTTCAAGATAGATTTTTAACATTTATAAATGTAGAAACAGGAAAAGTAAATGTAATTTATCGTTTAAAAGATAACAAAAACTATGGTTTAGTAGAACCCGAAGCATAAAAAATTTAAAATAGAACTTGTAAATATATTATGTGAGAGGATATTAATTAATTATGAATAATCAAACAAATTTAAAATTTGATATTTTAGAAGAAGTAGTAGATGGCAAAATTGTTGCAACTGAAAAGAAAATGAAAGATAATTTTCTTGTTAGATATGTAATTACTGCTTTGGTTCCTCTAACAATTTATAGGCTAATTGTAAACATTATACAAGATAAATATTTTAAACAAATATTTGATTATCAATTTTCATTATCAAGTATAGAACAATTTACACAATCTACAATTAATTATTCTTATAAAATTTTAATATTTTCTATAATATTGATGCTACTAGATTTTTTAGTTGTATTAATAAGTTCAATAAGTACCTTCAAGAAGTATAAGATAAAAAAAGAAAATATAAAAGGCATAATGAAAACAATTATAATTGTGCAGTTAATTTTTGCAATAGTACATTCATTTTTCTTTGGAGTAAACTATATCGATAATAAAGGAACAAATGAAAGCCACATATCAATATATGAAAGATTAGTACAAAAGCAAAATGATAATAAACAAGATGAATACAACATTTATGAATATCTTAATAAAGTAGACGAAAATATTAATGTGCATTTTGTAATAGTAATTATTGTACAAATATTATGTACAATTTTATGTATTTTATTTCAAAAAAAGATTTTAAAAATAAATTCTGTTTGATTAAAATTAAAATATCTATAAAAAGAAACATATTTAAATAGTTTTTTTTGTTTTCTGCATAACAAATCTTCTTTTAAAACTATTTCATGTTGTTTTCAGCTTGTTGTAATTATTTGACCAAGAACAATAAGTGAAAAGTGTAGTACATATAGCATTAAAGAGAAAATTTGAAAAATGTTGACAAGTAGCATAAAAAAAGCTATAATGAATATAATAGAAATAGATATTTAATATCTATTTACAGTTAAATCAGGTGAACTCTACCAATAAGTGAGAGCTGTAAAATCAAAAAAAGGTAAAGAATCTACTTCTTTACCTTTTTACTATTTTAGGAGGAAATATGAAATTATATGCAGTAAGTGATAAATATATACAGTATTTGAGAAAATTTGATAATAAAGTATATGATAATAAAGAAATATGATTCCTGTCCCAAGTAGTGAATTAATATTATATGAACCAAAAAATGAACAAGATAAAGATTATAAAATATTGGTAGAAAAAGAATTAGAATTTATAAATAAAAATGAAGAAATGATAAAAAAATACGCTATGATATTATATAAACAAAAAATTAATAATTATAATGTTTCATATATAAAAAATATTGTTGATTTTAAATTGCTAGAAACCAAATGCAAAGAATATAAATCAAATTAAAGATGCGATTACTTAATTTCCTAAATAAAAAGAAACCTACTTAAATATGTATCTAAATAGGTTTCTTTTTTGTTGTCTGTACAACAAATTCTATTTTAAAACTATTTCATGTTGTTTTCAGCTTGTTGGATCATTTTTTTAACCATTTGACCACCGATTCTACCAGCGTCTCTTGAAGATAAATCTCCATTATAACCTTGTTTTAAATTAACACCAACTTCACTAGCTACTTCATATTTGAATTTGTCAAGAGCTTCTTTAGCTTCTGGAACTACAGAATAATTGCTGTTGTTGCTTGCCATATTTTTCACCTCCTAGAATGTGATTGTTTTTCTATATCGAAAAAACGATTTGTTTTTTCAGTATATATATTGTGCAATAAAAATTCTTTTAAACTGGCAAATTTTAGAATTCATTTAAATTTAATTTTATATCTAATAATAAAAGGTAGTGAAAATTTAAATAAAGTGTGAATATAATAACTGCATAAAAAATGTAAAAAATATGCACATACAATTAAATATATGCATAAAATATGGCAAAAAAATACATTGACATTTTTCTACAAAAAAGCATATAATAATTGTGAAAATAAATATAATATAAAAAATTAAAAGGGAAGGCATAATCAATTAAATAGATTAATATTTCTATATAAGTGATTATACAATATTAATATATGAAAAAAATCAAAAAAATTTTTATTTCATTATTTTGCTTTATTTTAATTTTTTCAACTGTAGTTTTTGCAGATGTAGGAAGCTTTGAGGACTATGATAGTGGTGGCTCATGGGACAGCGGAAGTTCATGGGATAGCTTTGATTGGGATTCTGACTATTCATCAGGAGGAGATTTAGGTTTATTTTTATTCTTTTTAGATCCACATATATCACCATTTGTTATTATTATAGTAATTATTGTTATAATTATTATAAATAAAAATAAAAAGAAAAATATGCCAAGATTCTACACAGAAAATAGACCTAATCAGCCAAGAAGAGATAGTGTGCAAGATATGAGCAGTTTAGATTCAAGGCAATTACAAATAGAAAATAAAATTCAAGCAAATGATCCAAATTTTAATAAAGAAGAATTTGTTGCAGAAAGTAAAAACCTATTTGTTAGGTTGCAACAAGCTTGGACAGCAAGGGACTGGGAAACTATAAGACCATTTGAAACAGAAAGTTTATTTGAGCAACATAAAAATCAGCTTCAAGGCTATATAAATAACAACCAAATAAATGTTATGGATAGAATTTGCGTTAACTATGCACATTTATATGCATATACTGTGCAAGGAGATAAAGAAGTACTAACAGTAAGACTAAATTCAAGAATGCAAGACTATATAATAGATGCTACAACAAAAGAAGTAATAAGAGGAAATAAAAATGATGAAAAAGTAAATACATATCTGTTAACATTTATTAGAAAAAATGGTGTAAAAACAAAAGAAGGAACAGCAGAAATTAATACTACTAATTGCCCAAATTGTGGTGCACCAACAAAAATTACATCCGCAGGAAAATGTGAGTATTGTGGTAGTATAATTACAACAGGAGAATATAATTGGGTACTTTCTAATTTACAAAGAGAAGTACAATATTTTAAGTAAAATTATTAAAAAATAAAATGTGTGCATAGCACAAAAAAAGGAGGATTTATATGGGTTTAATTAAAGCAGCAAAAGAAGCAATTAAAGGAACACTAGCAGATCAATGGAAGGAGGCAATTCGTTGTGATAATTTAGATAATGATACTTTGATGGTAAAAAAGACAACGCCAAATGGAGTTATCAGTAATAAAAGTACAATTATTGTAGCACCAGGTCAATGCGCAGTTATTTATGACAATGGTAAAGTAATTGATGCAACAGCAGAAGAAGGACTTTATCAATTCGATAGCTCTACTACTCCATCTTTCTTCGCAGGAGATTTTGGAGCAACTTTCAAAGAAATGTGGCAAAGATTTACATATAATGGAGCAAGTGCAAAACAACAAGCAGTATTTTTCTTTAATACAAAGGAAATTATTGATAACAAATTTGGTACACCATCACCAATTCCATTTCAAGACTGGTCACATCCAATTCCAAATCAAATGACAAACACACTATCACCAATGAGAGTAGAAATTAAATGCTTTGGAAAATATACATTTAAAATTTCTAACCCTGCAGTATTTATGCAAGAACAAGCAGGAACAGCTGATGTTTATAGGAAAGATAAATTAATAGAGCAAATTCGTGCTGAAGTAATTGCAGTATTCCAAAATTTAGTAAATGAATTGGGCTCTGAAAAACATAAAATTCCAGTTCTAGAAATGCCTAGCCAAACTGATGAAATAAGAGAAATGATGAGTGAAATGGCATTTGATGAACCAGTAAAGAAAAGAGGACTTTCTATAGTATGTTTCGCAGTAGAATCTGTAACTTTAGATGAAGAATCAGAAAGAAAGATTGACCAATATGAATTAAGTTCAAATGCTTACATGCAACAAGGAAGATTAGTAGATGCATATGCTGAAGCTGTACAAAGTGCAGCAGAAAATAAAACAGGTTCAATGAATGGCTTTATGGGAATAGGAATGATGAATATGGCAACAAATGGCGTAGTTGGAGGGGCAGTAAATTCAGCATGGCAAAATACTAAAGAAAGTCAAATGGATTTAAGCAAAGAGCCTTATGGAAAAGTAAATAATGACCAAAGTAGTGAGAATAAAGAGCAAGAAAACAATGATGCAAAAGAAAGCATTCAAGCTGAAAATGTAGAAAATAAATCAGAAGAATGGAATTGCAAATGTGGTACAAAGAATTCAGGAAAATTCTGTACTAATTGCGGAAGAGCAAAGCCTACAGGAAAAGAGTGCCCAAACTGCAAAGCAGTAAATGATGAAGAAAGTAAATTTTGCAAAGAATGTGGAACAAAATTAGATTAAAAATTTGCGAAAGAGGAGAAAAAGCATGTATAAACTAGTAGCAATAGATCTAGATGGAACGCTTTTAGACTCATACGGTCAAATTTCAGATAAAAATAAAATTGCTATAAAAAATGCTATAAATAAAGGAGCAGAAGTTGTATTAACATCTGGAAGAGGAAGTACATCTGTAAAAAATTTAGCACTTGATATTGGAGCAAATAATTATATTATTTGCGGAAATGGTGCAATGATTTATGATATGCAAAAAGAAGAATTGATGTATGATAATTGTTTAAGTCAAAAAAAAGTTTTGCAATTAATTGAAATTTGTGATGAAAATAGCATATATTATAGTATCTACACAAAAGACGGAATTATTACAAAAAACTTAAATTACAATGTTCTTTTTTATCATCAAGAAAATGCAAACAAACCAGACGAGAAAAAAACAAAAATTAATATCGTACAAAATATTTATGATTATGTACTTTCAAGACCTGATAACGATTATATCAAATTTAATATTTGTGATGATAATAATATAATTTTTAAAAGCATTATTAATAAATTAAAAATGGTAAAAGGAATAGATGTGCTAGATGTAGGGCATATGTCTAGAAAATTAATTAAATCAGGAACAGAGGTATTTGCGGTAGAATATTATTACACCGAAATAACAAGCCAAAACGTAGATAAATGGAATGCTATAACTTATTTAATTAATAAATTAGGAATAAATGAAAATGAAGTAATGGCAATAGGAGATAATATAAATGATGCTACCATGCTACAAAATGCTGGTTTAGGAGTGGCTATGGAAAATAGCGCACCATATATAAAGGAAATGGCAGATGTAGTTACTAGCAGTAATAATGAAGATGGAGTAGCAAAAATAATAGAAGAAAAGGTACTTTAAGTTAATTAAAAAATTATAATAAAATTGAATAAACTAATAAAAATATGTACATAACTATTGAAGAATAGGAGTGTGCATTTTTTATGAATAAAAAAGATAAAGTGTCATCTAAAAATATTCAGTTAAATAAGGAAAGAGAAATAAAGAACAATAAAAGGGCAATGAATAGAAAAACAAAAGAAGAAATAGGGACAATAGAGGATTTTGAGGATACTACAAAATATGGGGAATTTGTTTCATCATATTTTGCATGGCTTACACTAGAGGGGCAAAAGCAAAATGCAAGAAGAATGGAAAAAATGACAGATAGGGATAAAAACTAATTTTTTACATTCACAAAATATTTACAAAAAAGTTATTGACAAAATGAAAAAAGGTAGTATAATATTATTGTAGGTCAAAGAAAGTCAAAGTCTAAAATAAACAACTTGGCTGCATAGAAAAATTTAAAAATACCATAATATAAAGGAAGTGATTAAATGAGAATATCAGATATGATAGAGGAATTTATTAAAGAAATGTTTTCAGATGATGAGGAGTTTATAGAAATTCAAAGAAACGATTTAGCACAGCATTTTAATTGTGTGCCATCTCAAATAAATTATGTTATATCTACTCGTTTTAATCCATCACAAGGCTATTATGTAGAAAGCAAGCGTGGTGGTGGAGGTCACATTAAAATAAAAAAAATAAATATTACAAAAAGCAATTATTTAATGCATGCTATTAATAGTATAGGAAACAAAATAACTTCACAGGAGGTAGACATTTTTATTAGTAATTTTCTATCAGAAAATATTGTATCTGAAACGGAGGCAAAATTATTAAAAGTAGCAACAAGTGATAATGTGCTAACTGTGCCACAAGAATATAAGGATTTTTTAAGAGCAAACATTTTTAAAAATATGCTTATTAATTTAGTAGAAGATTAAAATAGGAGGTAAAAATTATGTTATGTCAAAATTGTGGAAAAAATGAAGTTAATTTTCATTATACTCAAGTTATAAATGGAGTAAAAAAAGAAATGGCACTTTGTGATAAGTGTGCTAAAAGTTTAGGACTAGAAAGTTTAGACTTTAATATGCCAATTAATTTTTCAAACTTTTTAGAAGATTTTTTTGGAGAAACAGAAGATGCAGAGTTTTTACCAAGCTTTGTACAAACTAAAACTTTGCAATGTGATAATTGTAAAACAACTTATGATGAATTTATAAAAACAGGAAAATTTGGATGTAGTCATTGTTATGATGTTTTTTCAAGCGGACTTAATAATGTTCTTAAAAATCTGCAAAGCTCTGATACCCATGTAGGAAGAAAAAGTAGATGGACTGGAAAATTAAGTGAAGTTAACAAGCCAAGCAAGTTAACTAAAGAAGAAAACAAAACTAATAAAAGTGTAAAAAAGCAAGATACAAGTAAAGAAAAACTAGAAAAATTAAATATGCAGTTAAAAGAAGCTATTAAAGATGAACGTTATGAAGATGCAGCAAAAATAAGAGATGAAATTAAAAAAATAAAAGAATAATTATATGAAAGGAATGATTATAAAAATGAATTGGTATTTACAAAATGGAACAGATTCTGATGTAGTAATTAGTTCAAGAATAAGGCTTGCAAGAAATTTAAATGATTATATGTTTATTCCAAAAATGTCACAAGAAGAGGCTAAAAATTTATTAGAAAAAATAAAAGAAGTTACACCAAGCATAGGCTATGGGCTAAAGTTTATAAATTTAAGCGATATAGATGACCTTACAAAAGTAAGTTTAGTAGAAAAGCATGTTATTAGCCCAGAATTTGCTACATATAAAAATAAATTAGGTGCTATTTTAATAAATGAAGAAGAAAATATTTGTATAATGATAAATGAAGAAGATCATATTAGAATTCAAGTATTTTCATCAGGGCTAGATTTAGAAAATTTGAAAAATTTAATTATTGAAATAGATGAAAAATTAGACTCTATGTTACATTATGCTGTAAGTGAAAAGTATGGTTATTTAACAGCATGTCCAACTAATGTAGGTACAGGAATGAGGGCATCTGTTATGGTTCATTTGCCAGCTTTAACTATGACGGGCAATATTAATAAAATATTAAACATTGTTAATAGCTTTGGAATGAATATACGTGGAATTTACGGCGAAGGAAGTCAAAGCCAAGGGGATATTTATCAAATTTCAAACAACCAAACATTGGGCTTAACAGAAAATGATATTGTAAAAAGTATTAATACAATTACAGAAAAGGTAATTCAGCAAGAAAGAATGGCAAGAAAGTATTTAGCTAAAAATTCTATTGATTTAGAAGATAGGGTTTACCGTGCTTATGGTACACTTGCTTATGCAACTAAAATTTCATCAGATGAATGTAAAAAGTTACTTTCATATATAAAGCTTGGAACTGATCTTGGTATTATTAAAGAATTAACAGACACTAAAGTATCTAAACTATATTTATATAATGGACCAGCAAATTTACAAAAATATGTTGGCAAACAGCTAGACGGCTATGAAAGAGACATTACAAGAGCAGAGGTTATAAAACAAATTATAAAAGAAAAATAGGTAATAGGTTAACCTTAAAAGCCTAAATATAAAAAAAAGGAAGTGCTAAAAATGACATATAAGTTTACAAACCGTGCTGAAAAGGCACTAGAACTTGCAGGAGATTTAGCAATAGAGCTAGGGCATAACTACATTGGAACAGAGCATATTTTATATGGCTTATGCAAAGAGGGAAGCGGTGTAGCAAGCAAAGTGCTAGAAATGCAAGAAATTACTCCAGATAAAATTGCAGAAGAAATAGAAGTGCTAATAGGTAGGGGCGAAGAAATAGAAAACGAAGATACTGTAGGCTTTACCCCTAGAAGCAAAAGGGTAATAGAAAATGCTTTTATAGAGGCAAGAAAGTTAGGCTCTGAATATATAGGAACAGAGCACCTTCTAATTGGTATTATGCGAGAAGGCGATAGTGTGGCAGTTAGAATAATGATGGACTTAAATATAAACCCTCAAAAGCTTTATAACGAAATTATAAAAGTAATTAATGAAGACGAACATGCAGGTACAAATGAAAAAAGTAATTCTAATAAAGTAAAAGGTAGCTATAATCAAACACCTACTTTAAATCAATTTGGTACAGACTTAACTAAAAAAGCAATAGATGGAAAACTAGACCCTGTTATAGGAAGAAAAAATGAAATAGAAAGGGTAATTCAAATATTATCTAGAAGAACAAAAAATAACCCTTGCTTAATAGGTGAGCCAGGTGTTGGTAAAACTGCTATTGCAGAGGGGCTAGCAGAAAAAATTATTTCTGAAGATGTGCCTCAAATGTTAAAAAATAAAAGAGTAGTAAATTTAGATATTGCAAGTATGGTAGCAGGCGCTAAATATAGAGGAGACTTTGAAGAAAGAATAAAAAAATGCCTAGAAGAAGTAAGAAAAGCAGGAGATGTTATACTATTTATTGATGAAGTTCATACTATTGTAGGAGCAGGTTCAGCAGAAGGTGCAGTTGATGCAGCAAATATTTTAAAACCACTTTTAGCAAGGGGCGAAATTCAGCTTATTGGAGCAACTACTTTAAATGAATATCGTAAATACATTGAAAAAGATAGTGCACTAGAAAGGCGTTTTAGCCCAGTAACAGTAGGTGAACCAAGTTCAGATGAAACAATAGCTATTTTGCAGGGAATTAGGGATAAATATGAAGCACACCACAATGTAAAAATTACAGATGAGGCTATTAAAGCAGCTGTTAATTTGTCTACTAGGTACATTAATGATAGGTTTTTGCCGGACAAAGCTATTGATTTGGTGGATGAAGCAGCATCACGAGTAAAAATGAAAACTTATACAGAGCCAGAATCATTAAAAAAATTAGAAGATAAAATAGCTGTATTAGATAAAGAAAAAGAAGATGCAATTCGTGTGCAAGACTTTGAAAAAGCAGCAAGTATTCGTGATAAAGAAAAAGAGGCAAAAGAAAAATTAGAAAAAGAAAAAGAAAAATGGGAAAATAAAAACACCAAAAGTGTAACCACTTTAACAGATGAAGACATTGCAGATGTTGTTTCTAGCTGGACAAGCATACCAGTTAAAAAACTAACTCAAAGTGAAAATGAAAAACTTAAAAATTTAGAGCAGTCTTTACACCAAAGGGTAATTGGTCAAAACGAAGCAGTAGAAGCAGTTGCAAAAGCAATTAGGAGGGGAAGAGTTGGTTTAAAAGATCCAAATCGTCCAATTGGTTCGTTTTTATTCCTAGGTCCAACAGGTGTTGGAAAAACAGAACTTTCAAAAGCATTAGCTGAAAGCTTATTTGGAAATGAAGATGCAATGATTAGAATTGATATGTCAGAATATATGGAGCCACATTCTGTTGCTAAATTAATTGGTTCACCTCCGGGTTATGTAGGGTTTGATGAGGGAGGTCAGTTAACAGAAAAAATTAGAAGAAAGCCATATTCCGTTATTTTACTAGATGAAATTGAAAAGGCACATCCAGATGTTATGAATATGCTACTTCAAATTTTAGATGATGGTAGGCTAACAGATAGCCAAGGAAGAACAGTAAACTTTAGAAATACAGTTATAATTATGACATCAAATGTTGGTGCAAGAATGATTACAGATAAAAATACATTAGGCTTTACTGTAACTACAAACCAAAAAGAAGAAGCACAAAAAGAGTATGAAAACATTAAAAAAGATGTTATGGGAGAACTAAAAAAACAGTTTAGACCAGAATTTATAAACCGTATTGATGAAATAATAGTATTCCATAAATTAAATGATGATGATATAAAACAAATTATTGATATTATGCTAAAACAAGTACAAGATCGTATGAAAAATCAAGACATTAACATAGAAATAGAAGATAGCGTAAAAGAGTTAATAGCTAAAAAAGGAATTGACACTAACTATGGTGCAAGGCCACTTAAAAGAGCAATACAAAATTTATTAGAAGATAAAATAGCAGAAGAAATTTTAGACGGAAATATTAAGCCAAATAAAAAAGTAAAACTATCTGCAGAAGAAGAAAAAATAGTAGTACAATAAAAAATAGCGGTAAACTTTCTAGCAAAAAAATTGGACTATAAAATTATAATCCAATAAAATAGCTAGAAGGTTCACCGCTAAATTTTTTAAATTGGGTTTACATGAACCACAGCCTTGTAAACTTTTTCTATACCTGAAACATCCATCTCTAACATGTCAGCTAGTTTATGGCTTTCAAATGTAGTCATGTTGCCATCTACATATATTGTTAAAAATACAACATATTGATAACCAACAGGGGTAGATACAATTTCATCTATTTTTTTAATTTCTTTATATTGATGTGCTAAATCTAAAATAATTTCTGAAGTTCTTTCATCTATGGAAATATCCATCAAAACATTATAACTTTCCATAAAAATTTTAGTTCCTGTTAAACAAATCCATACTGAAATACCAATTCCAACTAATCCATCAAACCAGTAAATATTAGCTAATGTAAGTAAAATAGAAATTAAAGTAAAAAGTGTTACAATGCAGTCATTACGGTGGTCTTTATTGCTAGCATCTAACAAAATATTATCATATTTTTTGCATAGCACACATGTATATAAATAAAGAGCAAGCTTAATAACAATAGTAACCACACAAACTATAACTAAAAGCCATGAAAAATTTAAGCTACTACCATATATTAATGTTTTAATAGAATCATATAATACTTTAAATGAAACCAAAATCATAGAAATGGAAATAAGCAAAGAAAATATATATTCTGCTTTTCCATGACCAAAGTTATGTGTATTATCCTGTGGCTCACTTGCAATTTTATTTCCAATAAAAGTCATAAGTGAAGCAAAAATATCGCTAGCACTGTTAACTGTATCTGCTATCATTGACTGGCTTTTAAATGTAAAGCCCGCAGTACCTTTAATAATTAGTAAAAATAAATTGCCTACAATGCCAAGTAAACCAGCATTTTTAGTTTCCTTAAATCTATCCATTATATAAATAACCTTCCTAAAAAGTTTGAATTTAATTATAACATAATTTTACAGAAAAAAAATAAAAATATGAAAAATTATTAAAAATATTTAACTTTAAATGATATAAAAAATTTGAAAATAAACAAAAAATTTTCTTTAAGGTTTATACTTAAAGAAAATTTTTATATGTTTATGATAGCAATAAAACCTTACAATGTCAAGGAAAAGTAAAAAAGTTCTATATAAATTTTTTTGCAAATATTTTTAAAATTTTATATTTTTTTGAACCTCAAAAAATGCTTGTAATTAAGCGGAACCGCGTCTTACAAGCATTTTTGCATTTTCTTTAAGTATAAACCTTAAAGAAAAGTTGCGAAGGAGGAAAAAAACTTGAAAAACAAAGGAATAACGCTAATTGCATTAGTAGTAACCATAGTAGTTTTATTAATATTAGCAGGAGTAAGTATAACAGCAGTATTTGGAGATAATGGAATAATAAGCGGGGCCAAAAATGCAAAAGAAAAAACAAATGAAGCTGTAAAAAATGAAAGAAAAGATTTAACAGAGCTTTTGGATGAACTAGATAGTATGTTAACAGGAGGAGAAGCAAAAAAAGTAACAGATAGTACGCCAAAAGAATTAGCAGGAAAAGGAACAGAAGAGGAACCATATTTAATAGAAAGTATAGAAGACCTAGTAACATTTTCTAACAATGTAAATGGAGGAAATAGTTATGAAGAAAAGGTAGTAAAGCTAGGAATAAACCTAGATTTTAAGTCAACTTTGTCGTATGTGGATTATACAAGAACAGATTATGGGGATATAAATAAAGCAAATGGTACAGAAGAATTAAAAACAGAGTTAACAACAGGAGGAGGATTTATACCAATAGGAAATGCCGAAAAACAATTTAAAGGAAGTTTTGATGGAGGAGCGCACACTATAAAAAACCTATATATAAATGAAGAAGAAAGTAATTATATGGGTTTATTTGGCTACTGTGGAGATAAAAGTAGTATAAAAAACATAGTAATATCAAATGTAAATATAACATCAACAAAAAACTATGTAGGAGGATTAGTAGGAATAAACTATGGAACAATAGATAGAGTAAAAACAGAAGGTGGAGAAATAACAGCAAAAAAATATGTAGGAGGAATAGTTGGACAAAACTATGGTGGAACAATTACATCAAGTAGTAATAGTGCGAAAATAACAGAAAATGAAACGGTAGATCCAGAAAAATACATAGGAGTTTTCGTTGGAGGAATAGTAGGTTCAAACTCTGGTCGGAATAATAAAAGAATGTTCTAATAGAGGTAACGTATCTGGCATATCCGGAAGTTTTGGAGGAATAGCAGGGTTTAATAGTGGAACAACACCATTAATAGAAAAATGTGAAAACAGGGGAACAATAAAAAGTACAGGAACAGTATCGCAAAATATAGGTGGAATAACAGGGTGGAATAATGGAAATATAACAGAAAGTAAAAATATAGGAAAAATAATTGGATCATATCAAGATGTAGGAGGAATAGTAGGAGATACAAAACAAGAAGGAAACAAAGTTACATCATGCAGTAATGATGGAGAGATAAGAGGAGGGCGACATGTTGGTGGAATAGCAGGTTATAGTGAAGAAAGTACAGTAGATAATTGTAGTAATGATGGAGAGATAAGAGGAGAGCGATATGTTGGAGGAATAGCAGGTTATAGTGGAAAAAGCATAGTAGATAATTGTAATAATAATGGAATAATAATAGGAGATGGTGTATTAAGTACAGATCAATTATATCATGTAGAAGCAGGCGGAATAGTAGGATATGCAAATAGCAAAAGTGAAATAAGAAATTCACATAATTATAACGAAGTAAAAGCAATAGCAGAAGCAGGTAAAACTAAAATAATATTTGGCGGAATAGCTGGATGGGCAAGAAGTAACTCTACAATATATAACTGTTATAATGAAGGAAAGATAGGAACTTTAGAAAATGGCATAGGTCAAGTAGGCGGGATAGTTGGGTTGTTGACCTATGAATCTACAATAAAACAATGTTATAATAAGAAAGAAATAAATGGGCAAAGCAGTGTTGGCGGGATAGCAGGGTTGGTAGGATGGAATTCAGGTGCTACTATAGATAATTGTTATAATAGAGGAGAAATAAAAGGAATTGCTAACAAGATCGGAGGAATTTGTGGTGTAGATCCTTCTACAATTGGTACTACAATAACAAATTGTTATAATACAGGAAATGTCAGTGCAACAAACCAAGGTAGCAATACTAATATACGGAGGAATTGCAGGAACAGGGAATTTAGAAAATACGACAGTTACAAATTGCTATTATTTAGAAGGTACATGTGTAGGTGCAGTAAATTTAAAAGATATAAAAGAAACAGCAGAAAGCAGAACAGAAGCACAAATGAAAGATATTGATACATCAGAAGGAACTACATCATTTGTAGACGAACTAAATGCAGGAAATGAGGAAGGCAAGCAAGTCTGGGCAAAAGACGAAAATAACAGTAATAATGGCTATCCAATATTAAAAGAAAATTAGATTTTGAAATTATAGCTTAACTAAATATTTAATGCACTTTATAACAAACAAAAAAATTAATAAAAAATAATAGAAAATAAGAAAAAATTTTTTAAAAGGCGGTGGATAATTATAACTAATACTGTTGCACAAAAAAATTAATAATGCTATAATGATAAAAATAAGAAAAATAAAGGGGTATGCAGATGGAATTCATGGCAATAATTTATTTGCTAATTTTCGTAATTTTTGTTTTAGTTGCAATATCTTTTTTACAAATTAGAATGGCAGGAATCAAAATTAAAGATTTTGCAGGATTTATTCAGGCAAATGAAATGTTAGATAAGTTATATAATTTTTCTAAAAGATATAATTTAATGAGTCCACAAGAACAAATTATTTTTTTAGCAGAAGCTGAAAAAGTTTTTGAAGCATACGATAAAATACCCTCTATTGTTTGGGAAGATGAATATCGAAAATATTCGGAAGTATTACAAGCATATCAAAATATAAGAATGACAAGATGGTCGGAAGAACAAAAAAGTACTAAAAACTGAATTATCAATTACTGATAGTTCAGTTTTTTAGTATAATTTTTAAATAAAAATACATATAATATATTAATAAAAATAAAATAAAAAATTAAAAACAATTGTTAAAAAGCAATTGTTTTCTAACCATATTTATGCACAGAAAGAAAGGAATAATTACACGTTATGAAAATTCGTTATTTTGATCATGCAGCCACCACCCCAGTAAGTACAAGTGTGCTTAACGAAATGCTACCATATTTTATGCTTCAGTATGGTAATGCTTCTTCAATGTATAGCATGGGAAGAAATGCAAAAAGGGCATTAGAAGAAGCCAGAAGGAAAGTAGCATATAGTATAGGTGCTAAACCTAAAGAAATATATTTTACATCTTGTGGTAGTGAAAGTGACAATTTAGCCATAAAAGGCATTGCATATAGCTATAAGCAAAAAGGAAATCATATTATTACAAGTAAAATAGAACACCCTGCTGTATTAAATACATGTAGAACACTAGAAAAACAAGGCTTTAACGTAACTTATTTAAATGTAGATGAAAATGGTTTTGTAAGTTTATCAGAATTAGCAAACTCTATTAGACCTACCACAATACTTATTTCAATTATGTTTGCAAATAATGAAATAGGAACAATACAGCCAATAAAAGAAATTGGAATGATAGCACGCCAAAATAATATTATATTTCATACAGACAGTGTTCAAGCAATAGGAAATGTAAAAATAAATGTAGATGAATATAACATTGATATGCTATCCCTATCAGGACATAAATTTTACGCACCAAAAGGGGTAGGTGCATTATATGTAAGAGAAGGCATTAATTTTGAAAAAATACAAGATGGGGGACATCAAGAAAAAGACAAAAGGGCAGGAACAGAAAATGTAGCAGAAATTGTAGGGCTTGGTAAGGCAATAGAAGAGGTATATAAAAACTATGATGTATATAATGAACATTTAAAACAATTAAGAAATTTATATATAAGTAAAATTGAAGAAAGTAACCTTGGCGCAAAATTAAATGGTGATAGGCAAAAGCGTCTTCCGGGAAATGCTAATTTTTCGTTTTCGGGGATAGATGCACAGCAATTATTACTTGCATTAGATGAAAGGGGAATTTGTGCTTCAGCAGGCTCTGCTTGTAGCACAGGAAGTAGTGCTCCTTCACATGTACTAACAGCTATAGGTCTTCCAAATAATTTAGCAAATGGTACTTTAAGAGTAACTTTTGGAAAAGATAATACTAAAGAAGATGTAGACTATTTAGTAAAAAGTTTACAAGAAATTATACCAAATATAAAAATAAAATAAAAAAATATAAAAAGACACTAGTAAATTCTAGTGTCTTTTGTTATAATTAAATTAAACTTATTAGTAAATATTTATAAATAAAATTATTTATTGCTTTTATCTGGAATGTATTCTAACAAATCGGAAATTTCACAATTAAATGCACGACAAATATTATTTAATTGTTTAATGTCTATCCTTTTTGTTTCCTCATAATACATTTTAGAAATGGTAGCAGGTCTAATGTGTGTAAGTTCTGCTAATGCTTTTTGGGTCATTTTATTTTTGCCTAATAAGTCAGATAATTTTATTTTAATCATGCAATCCAACCTTTCTATTATGAGATATTTGATGAAAATTGTCGTATTTTGTCTTATGGTTGTATTTTATCATGAGATGTATTAAAATTACATATTAGAGAATGAACATAACGACAAAAGTAATAAAAAGCCATATAAAAGTAATTACTTTAAGAAAGAGGTGTGTATGATGATATTAAGTCCAAAATACACAAAAGATAAATCCAATAATACATTAGAATGGAAAGAAAAAAATAAGAAGTACTTAAATCAGTTACAAAAATTTTTAGATGCTACTGATAGTATTGAAACCGAGTATTTAAAAAATAATATTATTGCGCAGATGCTAAAATGCGACCAAATTTTAACTGAAATAGCCCAAAAAGAAATTCAAAAATATAAAAAGCAAACGTATAATATAGAGTAAAAAAATACATACTAACAAAAAAACAAAAATGAGGAACTTATGTGGAAGAAATTATTGGTAGGTTTATTTGCAGGAATAATTAATGGCCTTTTTACTTCAGGGGGTGGGCTTATTTTAGTACCAGCTTTTATATATGTACTAAAAATGGAACCTAAAAAAGCCAGAGCAACATCCATATTTTGCATTTTACCAATGGTTATTGTTACTGCATTATTTTATGGGAAGCGTAACTTTATTAACTGGAAAATAGGCATATTTTGTGCAATAGGAGGAATTGTTGGAGGGTTAGTTGGTTCAAAGCTTCTTAATAAGCTATCAGATAAATATTTAAAAATTATTTTTGCTATGTTTCTAATTTATGCTAGTATTAATATGTTAATTAAATAATAGGAAAGTTAAAAATGTTTGAATTACTAATAGGTTTTATTTCTGGAATTGTTAGTCGGAATGGGAATGGGAGGAGGAACAGTATTAATTCTCCTCCTTTCTATTTTATTAAAAGTAAATCAGCATGTAGCACAGGCAACTAATTTAGTTTTTTTTATTCCAACAGCAATTACTTCAGTTATTATCAGTTTAAAAAATAAAAATATTCTTTGGAAAGAAGCTATACCAATTGTAATAATTGGTGTAATTACTGCAGGTATTAGTGCTAAAATAAGTAGCCAAATGGATGTAAGTTTACTCAAAAAACTATTTGGAATATTTTTATTAATTATTGCTATAAATGAAATTTATTCTTGGTATAAAATGTATATAAAAGAAAAAATAAGACATACTAAAAATAATTGAAACAATTGATAACTTTTTTCAATTGAAATGTAGGTTATGTAAAAGGAGGACTAAAAATATGAAATTTATAAAAGGTATGTTAATTGGTGGAATGGTGACAGCGGGAATAGCAATGGTATATGCAGAAACTATGGGACAAAGCAAAAGAAAAATGATGAGAAAAGGAAAACAACTAGCTAAAAGAATGGGAATTATGTAATAAAGAAAAAAGTGAACTTTGTTCACTTTTTTCTTTTATATTTAACCTATTTGCAATGATTTTGAACTGGTTTATCACAGTGGTCATCACAAGGTTTGTCACATGGCTTGCCTTCAAGCTTTGGACATTCAAGTTCAACACCTTTTAAGCATTTACCCTCATGTTTGCAAGAAGTACATACTTTACAATGTTTTACTTGGTCAGCCCATACTTCAATTTCATATAAACGGTTAGCACAAAGAGGTCCAAAAACAAACTCACCATTTTTGTCAGTAAAAGTATGAGAAACAGGTCTTCTTTCCTCTTTACCACAGTCACAAACAACTTCAATTAGTTTTACAACGGCGTCACAAACTGGCTCTTGATAGCAGTCTTTAATAATTCCATAAATAACAGTTCTGTTATCTTCTGGTAAAGTAATGTCTAAATCAAATTGTTTTCCTGTAGCAATAGCTCCATCTACATTTAAAACTGGGCATACACATTTTTCATATTCCATAATTTTATTTTCCATCCTTTCTGTTTTTATATATCCTATGATAAAAAACGACAAAAAGTACCAAAAAATGATAACTAAATTTAAACAGCCTAAAAATCATAAAACAAAATAAACAAGCATATATTAAACTAACAAACGATAGGAGGAAGTAGTATGTTTATAGTTTTTAATAAACAAAAAATATATTCTTATTTAGTAGCATTTAGCACAGTAGTTGCTTTATTTATAATAGCTTTTGCAGTTACAAATAATGGCGAAAATGCAATTATTACATCAGCAGCAATAAAAGAACTACCAATATATAATGTGCAAACAACTGAAAATAAGGTTGCTCTTACAATGAACTGTGCATGGAATGCTGATGATATAGATAAAATTTTAGATATATTAGAAAAAAACCAAGTTAAAATAACATTTTTTGTTGTAGGGGACTGGGTAGATAAGTATCCAGAAGCATTAAAAAAGATAGCAGAAGCAGGGCATGAAATAGGTAATCATTCTAATACTCACCCACATGTAAATAATTTAAGTATGGAGGAAAATATAAAACAAATACAGGAATGTTCAAATAAAATTAAAAATATAACAGGAAGCGGCAGTATACTTTACCGTGCACCATACGGTGAATATAATAACAATGTAATAAAATCAGCCAAACAAGCAAGCCATATTACTATTCAATGGAATTTGGACACATTAGACTATAATGGGCTAACCGCAGAGCAAATGTGGGCAAGGTTAAATGGTAAGTTAAGTAATGGCTCAATTATTTTAATGCATAATGGCACTAAACATACTGCAGATAGCCTAGAGATGATTTTACAAAATATTAAAAATGCAGGCTATGAGGTAACTACTGTTTCAAACATAATTTATAAAGATAATTATGTAATAGATGGTAATGGCGTGCAAAAATTACAATAATTACTATTTTTCTGAATAAACCATTTTTTAATTGGTATAATAAAAATATAACAAGTATGTAGATTAACACTGTTTTAAAAATAAAAATAAGGAGTTTAATCACAATGTCTTTAGTGGGAATCTTAACAGAAAAAAGTAATGAAAATTATATAAAAGACCAGCTTAAAAATGAATTAAAAGAGGATCAAACCTTCTTCTTAAAAGAAACTACAATTAAAAACTTAAAAAATATTAAGTTTGAAACAATTGTTATAGGTAAAAAAATAAATAAAAATAAAAAAATAATTAGGCAAATGGCACAAAAGGCAGACTTTGTTATTTTTAATACAGATATTATAGAAAATTTAAAATTACTAGAAAATCTAAATTTTAAGCTTATATCTTATGGGTTTAATCAAAAGGCAACAATTACAGCCTCTAGCATAGAAGAAAGTAAAATTATGATATGTTTGCAAAGAACCATTCAAAACATAAACCAAAAAAGGGTAGAACCGCAAGAGGTTAGCATGCAAATAACAGAAAATATCAATAGTTATGCAGTTATGGAATTGCTTGCTTTAAAGCTTATATATGGCTTATAATTTACAATAAATGAAAATTTTAACATTTTATGTAGACAAAACCAAAAAAGTGTAGTATAATATAGAATGTGACTAGTAATTAGTCTAAATTATACATACTATGAATAAACTAAAATAAGAAACAAAAGTAGGGAGGAAATTAAATTGAATACAAATTATGATGATAATAACCATTTAACATTGGTTGGAAAGGTTACAAGTGAAAAAAATTTTAGTCATGAAATTTATGGAGAAAAGTTTTACATATTTGACTTAAGTGTACCACGTTTAAGCGGTAATGCAGATATTATTCCAGTAACAATTTCTGAAAGATTATTAACAATTAAAGACATTGAGATAGGAAGTAATTTAAAAATTGATGGTCAATTTAGATCATATAACAGTTATGACCATGAAAAAAACAAATTAATCTTAACAGTATTTGCAAAAGATCTTGAATTTATTGAAGATAATGATGAAGAAGTAGAAATCAGAAAAGATCAAGTTTCTAATGAAGTAATACTAGATGGTTTTATTTGCAAAAAACCAATTTATCGTAAAACTCCATTTGGAAGAGAAATTTCAGATATTTTATTAGCAGTAAATAGAGCATATAATAAATCTGACTATATACCATGTATTGCATGGGGAAGAAATGCTAGATTTTGCGAAAACGTGCCAGTTGGAACAGAAGTAAAAATAATAGGTAGAGTTCAGTCAAGAGAATATGAAAAGAAATATGAAGATGGAACTGTAGAAAAAAAGGTAGCTTACGAGGTATCTGTATCTAGTTTAGAAGTTGCAAACCAAGAAGGTAATGAAGAAAACAAAGGTGAAAATATAGAAGCAGAAGAAAATAAAGAAGCTATTTAACAAAAAGAAAAAACATGTGTAATTATTTTATATTAATAATTACACGTGTTTTTTGTTTGAAAATTTTTATCAAATTTTAGTCTAGATTTGTTCACAATATAGACATAAAGTAGATATATAATATATAATTATCAATAAGTAAAGCTAAAAAATTAGACAATATTTATGCCTGAAAGGATGATTTTTAAATGAGTAATATTACAGTTTTAGTAGTAGATGATGAATCAAGAATGAGAAAATTACTTAAAGATTTCTTATTACAAAAAGGTTATTCTATTTTAGAAGCTGAAGATGGAGAAGAGGCTTTAAAAATATATGAGGAAAATAAACAAAAAATAAACTTAATTTTATTAGATGTTATGATGCCAAAACTAGATGGTTGGTCTGTGCTTCGTCAAATTAGGCAAACTTCCAAAGTGCCTATTATTATGCTTACAGCAAGGGGCGAAGAGCAAGATGAACTTTTTGGCTTTGAATTAGGTGTAGATGAATACATTTCAAAACCATTTAGCCCTAAAATTTTAGTAGCAAGGGTAGAGGCTATACTAAAAAGAAGTATGGGTGATACAAAGCAGTTAAAAGAATATGGCGGAATTACTATAGACCCAGAAGGAAGAACTGTAAAAATAGATGGAAAAGAAATTGAGATGAGCCTTCGTGAATATGAGCTTTTAAAATATTTAGTAGATAATCAAGGAATTGCACTTTCTAGAGATAAAATTTTAAATAATGTTTGGAATTATGACTATTATGGAGATTCTAGAACTATAGATAGCCATATTAAGAAAATAAGGCATAAATTAGGAAAAAAAGGAAAATATATAGAAACCATGAGGGGCGTTGGTTATAAATTTGAAGTAAAATAAGAAAGAGGAAATAATGGAAAAAATAAAATCACAATTTAAATCAGTAAGAGTTAAACTATTTGTTACGCTTTGCATAGTTATTGTTATAATTGTGTCATCATTAATTGTGGTAAACAGATTAGTTTTGGAAAATTTTTATATGTATAGTAAAACTAGAACTATAAAACAAGTATATCAAAAAATTAATAATTATTATAAAAGCCCAAGTTTAGAAACCAATTTAGAAAACGAACTTAAAAGAATTGCATATAGGAATAATTTTGATATATTAATTAAAGCAGATACAGACTTAATAGTATTTTCTACTAATAAAGACTTTTTAGAAAGTATTGATGATGTTATAAATATGAATATGCAAGCCAATATAAAAGGTGCAAATATAATTTATTCAGATGAAAATATGCAAATTAGAAAAATAACAGATAATGCTAATAACTTAAATTATATTTTACTTTCAGGAAATTTAGTAAATGGGTATAATTTATATATTAGAATTCCAATTGCTCCAATAGAAGAAAGCGTTAGAATATCTAATGAAGCATTAATTTTAATTGGCTTACTTACAATAGTATTATCTTCATTTATAGCTTCGTTTATTTCACACAAGTTTACCAAACCAATTTCCGAACTAAATGAAATTACTAACAAAATGGCAAAATTAGACTTTAGCCAAAAATATCGAATTACAGATTCTGATGATGAAATAAATGAGTTAGGGCAAAATATTAATACTATGTCAGATAAACTAGAAACCACAATAAAACAATTAAGGGAAAATAACAAAGAGCTAGAAAAGGACATTGAAGAAAAATCTAAAATTGATGAAATGAGAAAGCAATTTATTTCAGATGTATCACATGAACTTAAAACTCCAATTGCACTAATACAAGGTTATGCAGAAGGGCTAGTAGAAAATGTAAATACAGATGAAGAATCTAAAAAGTTTTATGCAGAAGTAATACTAGACGAATCGAACAAAATGGATGAACTAGTAAAGCAATTATTAGAACTAATGAAACTTGAATATGGAAAAAGAAACTTTAATGATAACAAATTTGATTTAATTGAGCTAATAAAAGAAGTAGTTAGAAAATGTGATGTTATGCTTAAAGAAAATCAAATAGAAGTAATGTTTAATGAAAATAAACCCGTTTATGTGTATGCAGACGACTTTTATATTGATCAAGTATTAACAAATTATTTTACAAATGCAATAAAACATGCAGAAAATGTAAATGGAAAAAAACAAATTAAAATAAAAATAGAAAAAGTAAATGACAAAGCAAGAGTATATGTATATAATACAGGAAAACAAATTGCCCCAGAGGATTTAGATAGAATTTGGGGAAGATTTTATAAAGTAGATACTTCTAGAAACCGCGAAAATGGTGGTAGTGGAATAGGGCTTTCAGTAGTTAAAGCAATTCAAACTAATTATAAAAATAGCTACGGAGTAGAAAATAAGGAAGACGGAGTGGAATTCTACTTTGATATAAATTTATATAAAGAAAGCTAAAAAATAGCACATATATTATATGTGCTATTTTTGTGTTATATGCAAAAAAGGTCGAAAACGGTCGATGAAAAATCCTTTACAAATTTAGAAAATGGGTGTAATATAAATTAAATTTAAAAAATTGCAATTTTTTTAAAAATTATTTCAAAAAAATTTATTCAAAAGATTTTTTTCTTAAAAAATCCAAATGTGAAAAATTTATTTTTATATAGGCGGGTGAAGTTTATGTGATTAGTTATACAAAAAATAACATTAGTTTATTAGCTTTAATTATTTCAATTATCATTTTTTCAATTGTGCATTTTATATGTAATCCATTTTTAAATAATAAAATTTTTAAAACTCAAATTTCCATAAATGAAAATTCTAATGAAAATCAAGCCGAAGTGGTGCAACTAGTAGACAGTAAGGCAAAAACTCAAAGGCAATGGGTTAACGAAAATAAAAACATAACATGGCGTATTCAAATACCTAAAATTAATTTAGATGTTCATATTAAAGAAGGTACTACATTAGAAACCATGCTAACTGCAGTTGGGCATTTTACAGAAACTAGCTCATGGAAGCGGTAATGTGGGCTTAGCAGCACATAATAGAGGAAATCAATGTAACTTTTTTGAAAATATAAAAAATTTAAAAATAGGGGATGAAATAATTTACATTACTACAAAAGGAAAGAGAGTGTATAAAGTACAAACGAATAAAACAATATTAGAAACTGATTGGAGTTATTTAGAGCAAACCGTAGATAACCGTATAACGTTAATTACATGCGAAGAAAATAGAAGACAGTACAGAAGATGCGTGCAAGCAGTAGAAATTGCAAGAGATGGAATATATTAATTATAGTGAAAGGATAAATGTAAAATGAAAACAAATACAAAATTAATTTATATAATACTAATATTAATAATACTTTTAAATAGCCTTGCTCCTTTTACAAAAGCATACAGTATAAAAATAGGTGATTATACAACATTACATAAGGAAAAGGAACTACCAGGTTTTGTACAATATAAATCAAATGGTTTATTAAAAATAGTAATGAGGGTATATTATAAAGACCCATCAACAGGTGAAAGACTTGACGCATTCTGTTTAGAACCATTAAAAGATGGGGTAGGAACAGGAGCAGGAGATAGTTATGTAACAGAAATTAGCAAAAATATTGACGACATGCGAGTATGGAGAGCACTATACCACGGATATTTAGGCGTAAATTGGCAAAACACTTCTGTTGAAAGTGATGACGACTGGTACTTTGTAAACAAATTAGTTATACACTGCATAAAAGAAGAAAATTCACCTAAAAGTAAGTATATGGTGCCAACACATATTGCTAATTCAGATTTGCAGATAGGTCTTACATTAGAAGACATTCAAAGAAGAGGCAAAAAAATTTTAGACGAGGCTGAAACTTTATACAATTATGCATTAAGTAGTACAGACCAGTACCAAACAGCAGTAATAAATTTAGAAAAGAGCGGAAATAGTTATATTTCAGAAAATAATTTAGTTCAAAATTTTAATTTAACCTCAAATAAAGAGTTAAAAAGCTATGATATTTCATTAGAAAATTTTCCAGAGGAAACTACATATACCAAAAGCGGTAATACCATTACTGTAAAAATTCCAACTAAAAATATAACAGAAGATATAAATGGTAATATAAAAATTACCAATGCACAAGTAAAAACCTGTCCTGCATTTTATGCAGATGCATTAAATTCAGATTACCAAGATTATGTGGTAGTAGCAACTCCATATGAAGTAGCAACTACCAGCACTAAATGTTTATTAAAAACTAATAATGCATCAATAGAAATTTTAAAACAAGATGCACAAACTAAAAAGGCTATTCCAAATACAACACTTGAAATTAGTAAAGATGGAAAGGTAGTAGCAACTGTAAAAACGGGAAGCAATGGAAAAGCAACCGTGCAAAATTTGTATCCGGGTACTTATCAAGTAAAAGAAACCATTGCAAATGAAAATTATGTACTATCAGGAGAAATAAAAACTGTAAAATTAGAATATAATAAAACAGCAACCATAACGTTTGAAAACACTAGAAAAACAGGCAATTTAAAACTTATTAAAGTGGATAAAGATAATCATAAAATAGCATTAGGAAATGTAGAGTTTGACCTATATTCTGAAGAACAAGGAAAAGTTATAGGTACATACTGCACAAATGCAGATGGAGAAATATTAGTTGAAAACTTAAGAGTTGGAAATTATAGTTGGATCGAAAAGAAAACAAATAAATGGTATTTGCTAAAATTAGATGAAACAGGTGTAGAAGTAAAAGCAGACCAAACAGAAGAAACACTTATAGAAAATGAGCTAAAAAAAGGGCAAATTAAAGTAATAAAAGTTGATTTGGATAATAATGAAGTTAAACTAAAAGATGTTGAATTTAATGTGTTAGATGAAAACGGAAATATTTTAGAAACAATAAAAACTAATGAAAATGGCGAAGCATTAACTAAAAGGTACCCAATAAGAGATTTTGAAAAATTAACTATACAAGAAACAAAAACTTTGCAAAATTATGTACTAAATGAAAAGCCACAAACAGTAGTACTAAAGCAAGGTGAAATAAGCAATATAACCTTTACAAACGAAAAGAAAAAGGGCAAAGTTAAAGTTATAAAGGTTGATTTAGATAATAATGAAATAAGGCTTCCAAATGTAGAATTTAATATATATGACGAGGAAGGAAAAATTGTAGATACTTTAATAACAAATGAAAATGGTGAGGCAGTAAGCAAAGACCTTCCGGTAGATGAAACATATACTATTAAAGAAACAAAAACCTTGCAAAACTATGTATTAAACGAGGAGCCACAAACAGTAGTGCTAAAGCAAGATGAAATAACCAATATAACCTTTACAAATGAAAAGCAAAAAGGTAAAGTTAAAGTTATAAAGGTTGATTTAGATAATAATGAAATAAGGCTTCCAAATGTAGAATTTAATATATATGACGAAGAAGGAAAAATTGTAGATACTTTAATAACAAATGAAAATGGTGAGGCAGTAAGCAAAGACCTTCCAGTAGATAAAACATATACTATTAAAGAAACAAAAACCTTGCAAAACTATGTATTAAGTGAGGAGCCACAAACAGTAGTGCTAAAACAAGGTGAAATAACTAATATAACCTTTACAAATGAAAAGGTAAAAGGTTATATTGAAATTACAAAAATAAGTGCAAACGATAATGAACTAACCAAAGAGCAAAAAGGTACATTACTTTCAAATGCTGTATTTGAAATATATAAAGAAAATAACGAATTAGTAGATACAGTTACAATAGGAAGTGATGGCAAAGGAAAAAGCAAGCTATTAGAATATGGAAAATACTATATAAAAGAAAAAGAAAGCGGATCTGACTATTATTTATTAAACCCACAAATATATAATGTAGAAATAAACGAAAACTTAAAAACAGTTCCAATTACCATTGAAAACGAAAGTGTAATTACTAAATTATACATAGAAAAAGAGGGCACAGTAAAGGCAAAGCCAAATGATGAAATAAGGTATGATTTTACCGCATTAAAAAATTCATCAAATGTATATTTAGAAAACTTTACTTGGACTGATAACTTACCATATCAATATATAAGAATTACAAAACTATATACAGGAACATATAATGAAGACCTAAATTATATAGTGAAGTATAAAACAAATAAAATGCAAGATTATACTGAATTTGGAACATATAACACAAAAACTAACAACGAAATTGATTTTGCCGCATTAAACCTTAAAAATAACGAATATATTACAGACTTTAAAATAGAATTTGGTACTGTAATGCCTGGGTTTGAAGCAGTAGAAAAACCATTTATATACACTAATGTATTATCATCAGTAAAAGAAAATGATAAATGGGTTAATAATACAAAACTTACAGGAAACTATAAAAGTATTGAATTAGAACATAAAGCCAAATGGCAAACTACTACATATATAGAAAAGAAACTTCCAAGAACAGGTTTTTAAATATTGTAAATTATTGGTGCATTTATTGACATACAAAACGATAGAATATATAATTGTGCTAGAAAAATAACGTATGAACAAAAGGAGAAATTTAATATATGATTTCACAACTCATCTTTTTAGCAGTTTTAATTTTACTTAATGCATATTTTGCAGCAACTGAAATTGCTTTTATTTCATTAAATGACGCCAAAATAGAAAAACAAGTGAAAGAGGGTAATAAAAAGGCAAAACAAATTCAAAAAATGCTAAAAAATCCAAGTAAATTTTTAGCAACTATTCAAATAGGTATTACGCTTGCAGGCTTTTTATCAAGTGCTTTTGCATCAGATGCATTCGCAGATGTATTAGCACCTAAATTAAATAGCTTAATGCCATTTTTAAGTATATCTACTTGGCAAAATATTTCTATTATAATTATTACATTAATACTTTCATTTTTTACCCTTGTATTTGGAGAGTTAGTTCCAAAAAGGCTAGCAATGAAATATTATGAAAAAATTTCTTTTGCAACAATTAGAGTAATTAGAGCCATTTCTATTTTTACAGCCCCTTTTGTAAAACTTTTAACTTGGTCAACTAATATTGTTTCTAAAATGTTTGGTGTAAACGAACAAGACGAAGAAGTTGTTACAGAAGAAGAAATTAAAATGATGGTAGATGAAGGCGAAGAAAAAGGTTCAATAGAAGAAAGCGAAAAAGAGCTAATTAATAATGTTTTTGCATTAAATGATATTGTAGCATCAGAAATTATGATACACCGTACAGAAGTATATGCTATTGAAATTAACCAAAATTTATATGAAATTTTAGATGAATTAGATGATTATAAATATAGTAGAATACCAGTATATGAAGACACCATTGACAACATTAAAGGAATTTTATTTTTAAAAGATATTTTAAAATATATTAGCCAAAACGAAAAAATTGAAATAAAAAACATTTTAAGAGAAGCATATTTTGTTCCAGAGACAAAACCAATTGATGAAATTTTTAAAGAATTACAAAAAAATAAAATGCAAATGGCAATTGTTGTTGATGAATATGGTGGAACATCAGGACTACTTACAATGGAAGACATTTTAGAAGAATTAGTTGGTAATATTTTTGATGAATATGATGATGTAGAAGTTGAGTACACAAAAATTGATGATAATACATACTTAATTGATGGAAGTGTTAGCCTATATGAATTAGAAAGAATTTTAGGAGTAACTATTCCAGAAGGAGACTATGAAACATTATCTGGCTATTTAATAGAAAAATTAGGAAGGCTCCCAGAAGAACATGAACATCCTGTGTTAGAAGATGAAAAATTAACCTATAATATAGAAGAATACGAAGATAAAAGAATAAAATGGGTAAAAGTATGCAAAAATTTGCAGGAAAAACCAGAAGAATCGAAAGAATAAAAAAAGAAGGGAAAGAAGTGTATGAAGGGTAAAATAAAATGGATAATATTAGCAATAATTGCAATTTTAATAGTAATAGTAGCAGTGTATGTAAGTATAAATGAAGCGCAGTTACAGTATGATATAGAAGAAATTAAAGAATATAACTATTTTGCGCTTACACAAAAATCAAAATATGGTGTTGTTGATAAAAATGGAAATGTTATTATAGAGCCAAACTATACAGCAATTCAAATTCCAAACCCTTCAAAACCAGTTTTTATATGTATTAGTGACTATAACGAGGAAACTCAAAGTTATGATACTTTAGTTTTTAATGATAAAAAAGAAAGGCTTTTTGAAAACTATGATTCAGTACAGGCAATTGCTATAAATACTAATGTAGAGGCAAATCCTTATGAAAAGAGTGTTCTTTCATATAAAAAAGATGGTAAATATGGCTTAATTACATTAGAAGGTAAAGAAGTAACTAAAGCTATATATGATGATATAACAAGCATTAATTCTAAAGAGGGAACATTTTTAGTAAAAAATGGTGATTATGTAGGAGTTATTAATATGAAAGGCAAAGTAATTATTAAAAGTAATTACGAAACCATTACATCTGATAACTACTATAATGAAGAAACCAAAAATAAAACAGCTGGATTTATTGTAAGTAAAAAAACAGATGAAGGATTTAGATATGGTTATATTAACTATAAAGGACAAGTTATTTTAGATACAGAATATACAGAACTTGAAAGAGTTACTCAAATACAAAATGATAACAAACCTTACTTTATAGCTTTTAAAGATGGACAAGCAGGACTATTAAGAGATAAAAAAATAATTTTAAATTATGAATACCAAGATATTCAATATCATTCAGTTAATGATGTTTTTATTATTACGCGTAATGGAATGCAAGGAGCTGTTAATAAAGACGGAACTACTATTTTAAATCCAGAATATGATAGTATTTTATTTGGAGGAATTTACTTAAATGCAGTAAAAGGTGATGAAACATTTATATATGACACTAATGGAAATAAAATAGAAACTGAAAATATTAGTCTTACAAAAACAGAAAATCCAAACTACTATATTGCAGTAGATAAAAATGAAATATACACTGTAGTAGATGCAAATAATAATGTACTTATAGATGATAATTACACATATATAGAATACTTAACAGACGATTATTTTATTGTTGCTAAAGGTAGTAATAATGGTATTATAGACTCTAAAGGAAATGTAGTAGTAGACTTAAAATATACAAGTATTTTTAAATTTAATGATACAAATTTAGTACAAGCAGAAATTACTAACACAAAAACAATAGAACTATATAACATTAAAATGCAAAAAGTTGCTAGTATGAATAATGCAACTATTAAGCAGTATGAGCCATCAAGTATAAATGAAAACAAATATATTATGTTAGCATCTGCTACAGGCTTTGAATATTATGATGTAGACGGAAATAAATTGCAGTCACAAGATATTTTCAAATCAAATACACTTTTTGCAAAAAAAGGTGATAATAACAAGTGGGGATTTGTAGATATAGAAGGAAATGTCAAAGTAGAATATCAATATGATATGGTAACAGATTTTAATGAAAATGGTTTTGCAGGAATAAAACTTGATGGAAAATGGGGAGTAGTTAACCAAAATGGTGAAATTATATGTGAACCTATTTATAAAATAAATTGGATTCAACCAACATTTTTAGGAAAATATTATCGTGTTAATATTTGGTATGATAATGCTAGGTTTAGTGATGATGAAAGTTAAGGTTATGGGTAAATATAATTAGAAACTTAAATAAACGGGGAAATTAAAATGTATGAAAAATTTGGATTAAGTAAAGAAACCATAGGTTTGGCAAAAAAGGTAGAGGAAAGTATAGAAAAGCAATTTAAACAAGTAGATGAATTATGCGAATATAATAGCCTAAAAGTACTAAATGCTTTTCAAAAATATAAAATTTCTGATATTCATTTTGGAAGTACTAGTGGTTATGGATATTCTGACATTGGAAGAGATACAATTGAAAAAGTATTTGCAGAAGTTCTTGGCACAGAGGACAGTTTAGTAAGAAGTCAATTTATTTCTGGTACACATGCTTTAACAGTTGCATTATTTGCCTTTTTAAGACCGGATGATACTTTTTTAAGTATTAGTGGTAAGCCTTATGATACATTAGATGAAGTAATTGGTATTGTAAATAACCCAAGTTCTTTAATGGCACATAATGTAAAGTATGAGCAGATAGATTTAATAAATAGTGATTTTGACTATGAACAAATTGAAAAAAGAGTAGCAAAAAATGATGTAAAATTAATAGAAATTCAACGTTCAATAGGTTATAGCTTAAGAAAAAGTATTACATTAGATAAAATAGAAAAAGTAATTAGCATTATTAGAAAAGTAAATAAAGATGTTATTATTATGATAGATAATTGTTATGGTGAGTTTGTAGACAAAATAGAACCAAGTCACGTTGGGGCAGACGTTATGGTAGGATCATTAATTAAAAATTTAGGCGGAGGGATAGCTCCAAATGGCGCATATATTGCAGGTAAAAGAGAGTTAGTGAGTTTAGCAGCAGAAAGGTTAACTGCCCCGGGCCTTGGTAAAGAAGTAGGACCAACACTTGGAATTAATAAACAAATTTTACAAGGTTTGTTTATGGCCCCTAGTGTAGTTGCAAGTAGCCTAAAAACTGCAATATTTGCTAGTAAATTATTAGAAGATTTAGGTTATGAGGTAAGCCCTAAATACAACGAAAAAAGGTCAGACATTGTACAAACTATTACCTTTAATGATGACAAAAAATTAATTAAATTTTGCCAAGGAATACAAATGGGGTCAGCAATTGATAGTAACTCTATACCAGAACCATGGGACATGCCGGGCTATACAGATAAAGTTATAATGGCAGCAGGAGCATTTACCCAAGGCTCTTCTATTGAACTTTCTTGTGATGCACCAATAAGAAAACCATATACAGCATTTTTGCAAGGAGGTCTTACTTACCAATATGGAAAACTTGGGGTATTAAAAGCGGTAGAAAACTTGCAAAGCGAAAGCTAATTTATATATAAGGAAAACGAAGATGAAAGTGGTTGTTATAGGCGGTGGACCTGCAGGAATAATGGCAGCTTTAAACGCCAGCAAATGTGGAAACGAAGTAATTTTATTAGAAAAAATGAACTCAATAGGGAAAAAACTATTAATTACAGGAAAGGGAAGATGCAACATTACAAGTTCTATACCTATTGATGAATTTATTTCAAACGTACCAGGAAACGGTATGTTCCTTTATAGTAGTTTTTTTAAATTTACCAATAAGGATATAATTAATTTATTAGAATCAGAAGGCTTAAAAGTTAAAGAAGAAAGGGGTCACAGAATATTCCCTGTTACAGATAGTGCAAAAAGTGTGCTAGATGTATTTTTAAAATTATTAAAAAAGCAAAAAGTAAAAATTGAATTAAATACAAAGGTAGAAAAAATAATTGTGAATGAAGGCAAAGCAATTGGTGTGCAATGCCTTTTTTGTAATAATGTTAAAAAAATATTTGCAGATAAAGTTATTTTAGCAACAGGTGGCAAAAGTTACCCATTAACAGGTTCAACAGGTGACGGGTATGAAATAGCAAAAAAAGTAGGTCATACTATTACTAAAATTAAGCCATCATTAGTACCACTTACAGCAGGTAAAGAATCAGCTAAAATATGCAAAAAACTTCAAGGGTTAAGTTTAAAAAATGTTGCTATTCAAATAAAAAATAAGGAAAATAATAAAGTTATATATGAAGATTTTGGAGAAATGTTATTTACCCATTGGGGAGTTTCTGGACCAATAATATTAAGCGCATCTTCACATTTACTTCGCTACAAAAATGTAGAAACTTTGCTAAAAAATAATCAAATATATCTTACTATAGATTTAAAACCTGCCCTATCTGAAAAACAGTTAGAAGAGCGAATTATGCGAGACTTTGCAAAAGAGCAAAATAAAGAATTTAAAAATAGTTTAAATAGCTTATTACCACAAAAAATGATAGAACCAGTTATTGAATTATCAAAAATAGATAAATCAAAAAAGGTAAATTCTATTACTAAAGAAGAAAGAAAAAATTTAGTAAATATATTGAAAAATTTTAATGTACTACTTCAAGGTTTTAGACCAATTGAAGAAGCAATAGTTACCTCTGGTGGAATTTCAGTAAAAGAAATAAATCCAAAAACAATGGAATCTAAAATAATTAAAGGGCTATATTTTGCAGGAGAAATAATAGATGTAGATGCTTATACCGGTGGATTTAATTTACAAATTGCATATTCTACTGGTTATGTAGCAGGGCAAAACTAATTTAAAGGAGAAAAAATTGAAAACTATTGACCAAGATGTAACAGCGCAAATTGTAGAAAAAAAATCAAAATTTATTTGTAATTTGTGCTGTGTAAATAACATACAAGAAGCAGAAGAAAAGCTAAATGCAATTAAGAAAAAGTATTATGATGCAAAACATCACTGTTATACATATAGAATAAACCAAGGAAATCAAATATTAGAAAAATCAAGTGATGATGGTGAACCAGCAGGCACAGCAGGAGCCCCAATGTTAAACTTACTAAAATCATATAATTTACAAAACTGTTTAATAGTAGTAACAAGGTATTTTCGGTGGCATTTTGCTAGGTACAGGAGGGCTTGTAAGGGCGTATTCTACTGTATCAAAGCAAGCAATAGAAAATGCTAATATTATAGAAGAAAGCTTGCGGTTTAGAAATGAGCATAACGCTTACATACCAAGATTTTGAACGCTTTAAATATTATTGCCAAATAAATCATATTAATATTACAAAAACAGACTTTAAACAATTAGTATCTTGCAATATAGAATTGTCTTTTAACGAAAAGGATAAATTAATGTATGAAATAGATAAAAAACAACTTAATATACAAAATATACAAATTTTGAAAGAAAAGAATATAAAAAAAATGTGATAAAAAACACTGAAAAATAAATGATATTGAAATAAAATGGAAAAAAATTCCAAAAAAGTATTGCAATTTTTTATTAAATTTATTATAATTTCAAAAGTAAAAAATGTAAAAAATTTACAAATTTTTAAAGTTAGGGGGAAACGTTGTGAGTGATAAAATTACAGTATTGGTGGCAGATGATAACAATGATTTTACAGCAACATTATCTAGTTATTTAGAAAAGGAGGAACAAATAGATATTATAGGTATTGCTAAAGATGGAAACGAAGCATACGATATGGCAGTAGAGTTAAAACCCGATATTCTTCTACTTGATATTATTATGCCACATTTAGATGGTTTAGGAGTGCTAGAAAAGTTATTTGAAACACAGTTAGAAAAAAGGCCATTATGCATTATTCTATCTGCAGTTGGGCAAGACAAAATTACACAAAGAGCTATTACATTAGGGGCACAATATTATATTGTAAAACCTTTTGACATTAATGTTTTAATAAAAAGAATGAAAGAACTAAAAAACTACCAACCATCACAATTTAAAAACACATTTGTTAGTAGAGAAATTAAAAGTCAATACATAGACATTGCTCCAGACAAAAAGAAAAACCAAGAAAACCTAGAAGCTTTAGTAACAAATGTTATCCATGAAGTTGGTGTACCAGCACATATTAAAGGCTATCAATACTTAAGAGAGGCTATTATGATGGTTATAAAAGATACAGATGTAATTAATCAAATTACAAAACAGTTATATCCAGAAATTGCAGGTAGGTATCATACAACACCATCTAGAGTAGAACGTGCAATACGTCATGCAATAGAGGTTGCATGGGGAAGACGGAGAACAAAACACAGTAGAAAATATTTTTGGCTATACAGTATCTGCAGCAAAAGGTAAGCCAACCAATAGTGAATTTATAGCAATGATAGCAGATAAATTAAGGCTAGAACTTAAAACTGCATAAATATATTTAATTTTAAAAGAATATAAGTTAGTTTTTACAAAAAATAATTTTATAAAAAATATAAAATTATAATAAAAAAACAACCTATATTCTTTTATTATTTATAATATTAAAAGAATTGAAATACACGTTTTTTTTATTTATTAGCGTATTGACTAACTTATAATATAAGCTATATAATTATTCTATAAAATAAAAATAAGGGGTGAAATGAATGTTTATAGAAGTACCCGAAAAAGTAGCACAAAAAATAGTAGTTAAAAGAGATGGTAAAAAAGTTGAATTTGATGGTGCAAAAATAGCATTAGCTATTCAGCAAGGCTTTGGAGATGTTATTAAAGAAGTAAATTTAAGTACCCCAAAATATGATGAAACAGATGTAAATAAAGTATATAGTAAAGTTCTTTCAAGAATTGAAAAGTTAGAAAGCGAAAGAATTAAAATTGAAGAGATTCAAGACTTAATTGAAGAAGAATTAAAAAATAATGGCTACCAAGATGTATACATAGCTTTTTCCAGTTATCGTGAAAAAAGAGCACAGTCAAGGCAGCTATTTTTTGATGAAAAAAAGCAACATAAATTTTTAAAAGCATTAGAAAACCTTGGACTAAAATCTTTGAATAATGAAGAAACTAAAAGTGTGAATAAAGATACAAATACAGCAATGGGAACTATGTTTCAATATGGAAGTACAATTTCTAGGCAGTTTGCCATGACATATTTAATGAAGAAAAAGTTCTCTGAAGCACACGAAAACGGTGATATACATATTCATGATATGGATTTTCTACCAATGGGTACTACCACAACTTGTCAAATAGATATAAATAAGTTATATGAAGATGGCTTTATAGTAGGATATGGTTTTTTAAGAAGCCCAAATGATATTATGTCTTATGCAACATTAGCAGCAATTGCTATTCAGTCTAATCAAAACGATCAGCATGGAGAACAAAGCATACCTGCATTCGACTATTATATGGCTGCCGGTGTTTTAAAAACATTTAAAAAACAATTCAAACAATTAGTGTTTGACTATTTAGAATTAAATGATTTTGATAAATTTATTGCTATTAATGGAATAGAAAGAGAAATTGAAAAAATTAGCACAATTGAATTTGATAGTAGTATTTTTGATAAATATTGTAGGGATTCAAAACTACTAAAAAGAATGTTTAATATATGTTATAAAAAAGCTTTACAAAAAACTAATAATGCTACCTATCAAGCAATGGAAGCATTTATTCATAATTTAAACACAATACATGCAAGAGCAGGGGCTACAGTACCATTTTCATCAATTAATCTTGGAACCGATACTTCACCAGAAGGAAGAATGGTAACTAAAAATTTCTTGCAAGCAACTAAAGCAGGTCTTGGCAAACACGAAACAGCAATATATCCTATTTCTATTTTTAAAGTTAAAGACGGCATAAATTATAATGAAAAAGACCCTAATTATGACCTATTGCAACTAGCATGTGAGGTTTGTTCAAAAAGGCTATTGCCACGCTTTTCATTCATAGATGCACCTTTTAATGCAAAATTTTATAAAAAAAATAATTATGATACAGAAGTTGCATATATGGGATGTGGAATTAGAGTATTAGAAAATAATGTAGATATAAATAAATGTGTTACAGCAGGAAGAGGAAACTTATCATATACAAGTATAAACCTTCCAAGGCTAGGTATTAAGCACAGTAACTTGAATGACAAAAATCAAATGAATGAATTTTTTGCAGAATTAGAAGAAAAAATGGATTTAGTAAAAGACCAACTATTAGAAAGATTTGAATTACAATGCAATAAAAAACTAGCAAATTTTCCATTTTTGCTAGGGCAAGAGCTATGGATAGATAGCGAAAAGTTAAAACCTACTGACAATTTAAAAAAAGTATTAAAACAAGGAACATTGGGAATTGGCTTTATTGGTTTGGCAGAATGTTTAAAAGCCTTAACTGGAAAATATCAAACAGAAAGTGAAGAAGTACAAAAGTTAGGAATTAAAATTGTAAAATTTATGAAGCAAAAATGTGATGAATATTCTGAAAAATATAACTTAAATTTTACTTTAATGGAATCGCCATCAGATAAGTTAGCAATTAACTTTGCAAAATTAGACAAAGCTATTTATGGCAAACTAAATGGTATTACAGATAAAGACAGCTATACTACTTCTTTTCATGTTCCAAAAACAGCAAAAATTTCAGTAGAAAATAAAATAAAATTAGAAGCACCATACCATAACTATACAAATGGAGGGCATAGCATAAACATAACATTAAATAAAGAAAAATTAGAAGATGCAAATGAAATTATGAAAATAATAAGGCAAATGAAAGAAGCGGGAGTTGGGTATGGAGTAATTAGTTTGTAACATAAGGAGAAAGATGTGGAAGAGTTTGATTTAACAAAAGCAAATGATAAGCAATATGCAGTAAAAATGGTAAATGAAGATGGAAAAAATTTAGAGTTTGTAAGTGATAGTTTAAAAGATGATAAAGATATTGTTATATCTGCAATTAAACAAAACCCAGTTGCATTAGAATTTGCAAGCCAAAATTTAAAAAATGACAAAGATGTAGTAATGCTCTCTGTACAAAATGTTGGATGGACAGCTTGCTATGCAAGTGAAAAATTAAGAGATGATAAAGAGCTTATGCTAGCAGGGGTAAAAGTAGATGGGCAAATTTTATATTATGCATCAAAAGAATTAAGAGATGATGAAGATATAGTACTTGAAGCTGTAAAAAATAAAGGCCTAATTTTAAAATATGCAAGTAACCGCTTAAGAAAAAACAAAAATATTGTGCTAACTGCAATAAAACAAGATAAAAGGGCAAAAGAATATATAGCTTCAGAAGAATTAAAACAAGATGAAGATATTAAAAACGTTTTAAATCCACCAAGTCAAGAATAAAAAAATGTATAAAAAAATAAAAGCATCAAACACTAAATAATGGTGATGAAAATGAAAGTATCTTGGATTAAATATGAAAAAGATAAAAAGAGTTTTCGCCTGCCACAAGCATTAGGGTTTGATGTTTTTTCTTTGCAAGATTTAGAAAAAACAGATGAAACAATGAAAAATTTAATTAAACAAAACTATGATACAATTATTCTTTCTAATGATGTAGCAGGTTTTTCAGAAGATATTATAAAAAAATATAAAAACGATAAAAATATTAAAATAGTCATTTCTTTAGATAAAGATTAATACAGATAAATAAGAAGAAAAGAGGTAAACATGGAAAACATTATATTTATCTGTATAGGAACAGATAAGCTTTTAACTGATTCTTTTGGACCTAGAGTAGGTGAAAGGCTAAAGCAAAATTTTAAGGAAAATAATAATATAAAAATATTTGGAACATTAAAAGAACCAATTCATTTAAAAAATGCACCAATTTTATATAGAAAATTAAAAAATAATAAAAATCAAATTATTTTAATAGACTCGGCTTTTGGAAATAGAAAGTATATTGGTGGTAGTTTTATTAATTTAGGTGGAATGAAAATTGGAAACGCTTATGGAAAAGGCTTTTATTTCCCAGCAACTATGAATATAAAAACAGTAGTTGCAAGCAAAAACTATATTCCAAACTGGACAATAAAACAAATTGACTTTCTTGCAGAAAATGTAGCTGAAAAAGTAACTAAAGGCTTTTTTAATTTTAGTTATTAAAGTATAAGAAAAATGAAATTACTTGTATAAAAATATAAAAAATGGAAAAAATTTTATTAATAGAAAAAAGCAAAAAAGTTGGAGGAAATTAAAATGGATACAAGTAGTTTAAAAAATATTGTAGTACTTAAAGATTTGCCTTCTAATTTAGTAGAAGAGGCAATAGTGGTACTTAAAGAAAACCAAAAAATAGAAAAGCTAGAGCCAGTTGATAAGAGCCAAAATAAAAAACAGTCACTTGAAAAAAGTATAACTGGTGAAGTACAAAATAAAAAAGATTATATAGTAAAAGAAGCACAACTTTTAATTGCAGAATATATATCTAGAATAGAAAATAAAAATAAAAAGGAAAGCCAGTCTTTTCAAACCTTAAAGCAAAAATATAAAAAATTAAAAACTGTAAATCACTTGTTAATAGGGGCATTAATATTAAGTGCGTTTGTGCAATTTATAATTTAACTTAAAAAAATTAAAAATTTTATAAGAATAAAACATCTCTTCTAAACATATACATTAATCAAAGATACTACAAAGGAAGAGGTGTATTTTTGTGGAAAAAATAGTTTCTCCAGAAGAAAGAATTAAAAGAGCAGAAGAAATTTATTATAGAAGAAAATTAAACAAAAACAATGTTAGAATGTCTAGCTCTCAAGTTAGAGAAGGTAGAGAAAATAGACAGTTTTCACTTTATAAAAAAATGATTTTGCAGATTTTAATTTGTATTTTTATTTATCTTATATTTTCTCTTATAAAAGAGACTAATTATATATTTTCAGAAGATGTAATGAATAAAACTAAAGAATTTTTAAGTACAGATATTAATTTTAGTAAAGTTTCAAGTCAAATAGGAGATTTTTTTCAAAATAATCAAGATAAATTTAGCTTTTTATCTACATTTTGGAACGATCAAGAACAAGACACTTCTGAAGTTCAAAATGAAGAAAATACAGAGTCAAAAAATGAAGAAAATAGTAATTTGCTAAATACGCAAACTCGGAAGCGAAGAAAATACTACACAAAATGAAGTAAGTAGTGATTTGCAAAACATTCAAAATGAAAGTGGTCAAGCATCTACTACTAATAATGAAATAGGAATAGGCGGAGCAAATACTAATGAACCTGTAATAAATACATTAGCCCAAGTATCAACTAAAAAAACACAGATGCAATTAGATGCTGAATACATTAAAAAAAATTTTAGCCTAACACTTCCTGCAAAAGCAGAAATCACATCACATTACGGAAAAAGAGAGAAAACTGAAATTGTATCTGAAAATCATCAAGGAATAGATATAGGTGTGGTAGTAGGAACTACAATAGTAGCTGCAATGGAAGGTACAGTAACAGTAGTTTCAAAAGAGGGCGATTATGGAACACATGTAAAAATAGTAAATAAAGATGTTACTACTATTTATGCACATTGTAGCAAAATTTTAGTAAAAGAAGGCGAAAAAGTAAAAAAAGGGCAAAAGATAGCTTTATCTGGCAATACTGGTAACACTACTGGGCCACATTTACATTTTGAAATAAGAAGACAGGAAAGAACAGTAGACCCAGAGCTAATATTAAGCTGGAAATAACAAAGGGGAAAATATGAGTATAAAAATAGACTTAAAAGTTTTTCTATTTATAATTTTATTTTATATAACATCACAAATTAAAATTTATGCAATGCTTATGGTATTTGCCTTAATACATGAATTAGGGCATTTATTTATGCGGATTAGCACTTGGCTTTAAGCCAGAAAATATTAAAATAAATCCATTTGGTTTTCAAATTCATTTTAAAATGACTACTGCAGATTACAATAAAAAAATAGTAAATGGAAATAAACTTTGCATAAAAAAGGTACTAATTGCTTTAGCAGGCCCTGCTATAAATATAATAATTTTAATATTGGGGTTAATAATAAAAAATTTTCAAGTAGTATATGCCAATTTATTACTTGCTATATTTAATATGTTACCTATTTATCCACTAGATGGAGGAAGAATTCTTAAGGAAATATTACATATTAGTATAGGTAGAGAAAAAGCATACGAAGTAACTAACCATATTTCAAAAGTAACAGTAGTTTTATTAACTATTGTAGTTAGCATAGCTATTTTATACATACATAATATTGCATTTGTAATAATACTAATGTATTTATGGTATTTAGTTATTAAAAACGAAAAAGCATATAGGGTAAAAAAGAAAATATATAAAAAAGTAAAAGAATATAAGCTAATTCAAAACTAACAAACTTTTACTTGCACTTTGCTAAAAAGTGTGATACAATGTTAAGCGTTAAAAAAAGGAAATTAATTCCTTACTTGCATTTTATATGCAGGTTATATCCATGAGGAGGTGAAATATAATGAACAAATACGAAAGTGTTGTCATTATTGATCCATCTGTAGAAGAAGAAAAGGTTAAAGAACTATCTCAAAGATTTACAGATTTAATCAATAATGATGGAAAAGTAGAAAAGGTAGAAGAACTTGGCAAAAAGAAATTAGCTTATGAAGTAAAGAAAAACAAAGAAGGTTACTACGTAGTAATTAATTTCGAAGCAAATCCAAGCCTAATTGCCGAACTAGAAAGAAATTACAGAATTATTGACGAAGTAATTAAATTTATTACTGTAAAACAATAGCATCAAATAAAAAAGATAAAAAAGGGGCCTTTAAATATAGAAAGGTAAGGTGCAATTTAAATGAACAAAGTAATTTTAATGGGTCGTTTAACAAGAGATCCAGAAGTAAGGTACACACAAACTAATAACACATTAGTAGCTTCTTTTAGTTTAGCAGTAAATCGTAGATTTGTTAAACAAGGAGAAGAAAGACAAGCTGATTTTATAAATATTGTTGCATGGAGCAAACTTGGAGAATTTTGTAGCAAATATTTTAAGAAAGGTCAGCAAGTTGGCATAATTGGAAGATTACAAACTAGAACTTGGGATGATGACCAAGGTCAAAAACACTATATTACAGAAGTAGTAGCAGAAGAAGCATATTTTGCAGATAGCAAAAGGGAAGGCGATGCAGGTAATTTTGATGCAACTTTTGGAACAATGCCAAATGCTAATTCTGGTTCAGACTTTGAAATCTCTTCAGGAGATGATTTACCATTCTAACATTAATTTGCATTTAAGTAAATTATTAATAGAGTGAAACTACAAAAAGATAGGGGGTAAACAAAATGGCAGATAAGAAAAATAATAAAAGAAATAATAGAAATAATGATGAAGATTATAATCCTAGATTTAGAAAAGTAAGGAAAAAGGTATGTCCATTATGTGCAGACAAAAACTTACAATTAGATTATAAAAATGCAGAGCAATTAAAAAAATTCATTAATGATAAAGGAAAAATACTTCCAAGAAGAGCAACAGGTGCATGTGCAATTCATCAAAGAGATATTACATTAGCTGTAAAAAGAGCTAGACAAATAGCTGTGTTACCATATACAGCAGAATAATTAAATATAAAAGGCGTTTTAAAATTTAAAATTTTAAAGCACCTTTTTTTAATATTATCAAATCTTTTACATATTGAAAAAAGCATAATATTATGTTATTATTATTAAATAAAATAGAAAAGGAGAAAGTAGTCTTGGGCAAAAATGTAAAAGTTATTTTGGCTATAGCATTTATTATTATAGCAATAATTGGAATTTATATAATGCTTCCCAAAAATGAAAATCAAAATGAAAACAAAAATGTAAAAATAGTAACATCATTTTACCCAATTTATGTTATGGCTCAAAACATAACAGATGGTGCAAATAATATAGAACTTAACAATTTAACCCAAAACAATGTTGGGTGTTTACATGATTATACTCTATCAACTTCAGACATGAAAAAACTAGAGCAAGCAGATATTTTTATTGAAAATGGACTTAACCTAGAAAGCTTTATGGAAAAAATAATAGCTACATATCCAAATTTAAAAATTATTGACAGTAGCAAGCAGGTAACAAACTTGGTTAATGATAACGAAAATGTTAATCCGCATATTTGGACAAGTATTCAAAATTATATAAAACAAGTAGAAGAAATAACACAAAAGTTATGTGAATATAACCCAGAAAATAGTAGTATATATACTGAAAATAGTAAAAATTATATAAAAACATTAGAAGAATTAAAATCACAATATGATTTAGAATTAAGCAATTTAAAAGGTAAAAAAGCAATTTGTTTAAATGAGGCATTAGCTTATTTTTCAAATAGTTTGCAAATGGATTATATAAATGTTGAAACAAATCATGAAGAAAGTATTTTGTCAGCAGATACAATAAAAAATTTAATAAATCAAATAAAAAAAGAAAATATTGAAATAATTTTTGTAGGAGAAGAAGATAACTTAAAAAATGCACAAACACTAGAAAGTGAAACAAATGTAAAAATATATAAGCTAAAAACTGGTATGGTAGGGCAGTTTAATAAAGATGAATATTTAAACATTATGAAAAATAATTTAGAAGTTATAAAACAAATAAATTAAAAAAGAAAATAGGTGAATATATAAATATGAGTAAATCAGTTGCTTGCGGCTTGCATTGTACTAAAATTAATAACATAAGTGTAAAATTTGGAAAAGAAGTAATATTAAAAAATGTAAATATTCATATTCATTGTGGCGAGTTAACAGTAATAATAGGCAGAAACGGTGCTGGAAAATCTACTCTTTTAAAAGCAATTTTGGGTGAAGTAGAGCATACAGGCAATATTGTATTTACAGATATAAAAGAAAACATAACCAAAAGAATAAAGATAGGGTATGTGCCACAAACAATAAACATAGAAAAACACATGCCAACTACAGTATATGATATGTTTGCATCTTGTATTTGCCATGTACCAGTATTTTTAAAAAAGGACAAGAAAATATATCATGAAATAAAAGAACAGTTAAAAATATTTGGTGTAGACAAACTAATTGATAAAAGTATAGGTGACCTATCAGGTGGTGAGCTTCAAAGGGTATTGCTTGCAATAGCAACAAAGCCAAATCCAAATTTACTAATACTAGATGAGCCAGTTTCAGGTATAGACAAAAATGGTACAAGGGATTTTTATGAACTAGTAGATAGTTTAAAGGCAAAATATGATATGTCAATTTTACTTGTATCACATGATTTAGATTTAGTAAAAAAATATGCAGATAAGGTAATTTTACTAGATAAAGAAGTTATAAAAGAGGGAACACCAGAAGAAGTATTTAATAGTTTAGAATTCCAAAATCGTTTTGGAAATTAAGCTAGGGTAGGAGTAATTATGGATTTAATTTATAATGTATTAGAAACTATATTACCATTCGAATTTATGCAATACACCTTTATGAAAAATGCTTTGCTAGCCATTATTTTAGTAACACCTGTTTTTGCAATTTTAGGAACCATGATAGTAAATAATAAAATGGCATTTTTTTCAGATGCATTAGGTCATTCTGCATTAACAGGAATTGCTATTGGAATGGTACTTGGAGTTACAAACATAAACATTTCAATTGTTTTCTTTGCAGTAATATTTGCTTTGCTTTTAAATTTTGTAAAAAATAAAACCACTTATGGTGCAGACACAATAATTAGTGTGTTTTCATCAATTGCAATTGCATTAGGTTTGGCAATGCTTGCACAAAGCGGAAACTTTAATAAGTATTCTAGCTATTTAGTAGGTGATATTTTAAGCATTAGCAATACAGAAATACTTTATTTATTTTTAGCATTTATTGCAGTATTGGTATTTTGGTATTTTACATTTAACAAATTAAATATTTTAAGTATTAACAAAACTCTTGCAAAGAGTAGGGGAGTAAACACAAAATTAATAGACAATGTATTTGCAGTATTAATTGCAGTTATTGTTATGATATCAATTCGTTGGATAGGAATTTTATTAATAAATTCACTGCTTATTCTTCCAGCAGCATCTAGCAGAAATATTGCCAAAAATATGAGAAGCTATCATTTGCTTTCAGTTATATTCTCACTATTTTCAGGCATATCAGGCCTTATCATATCTTACTATTGGAACATACCTACAGGGCCAATGATAGTGCTAATATCAGGAGCAATTTATTTTATTACATTTGGACTAAAAAAATTAGTAAAAGAATAGAAGCACCTTTTTAGGGTGCTTTATTTTAGCACTATTTTTTTAGCCCTTTTTACATCATCTATATTAGCAGTTCTAATTCCATCTAAAGGGTAATTACCCTCTATTTTTTCCCATTTAAAACGCCCCATATCATGGTAGGGTAAAAATTCTACTTTTTTAACACTTTGCAGGGAATTAATAAATTCTTTTAGCTTTAACAAATCCTCCTCTTTATCTGTAATACCAGGAATTAATACTTGCCTAATCCATATATCTTTATTTATAGAACTTAAATATTTAGCAAAGGAAAGTTCTAATTTATTAGATACACCAGTTAGTTCTTTGCAAATTTCATCATTAATACATTTAATATCAAGTAAAAACAAATCAGTTAAATCAATTAATTTTTTAATTTCATCAGTAATAAAAAAGCTTCCAGAAGTGTCAATTGCAGTATGAATTTGCTGTTTTTTTAGTTCTGTAAAAAGATTAGTAATAAACTTAAATTGAAGTAAAGGCTCACCGCCACTTACAGTAACCCCACCACCGGAGCTTGTAAAATAATATTTATACCTATTAATTTTTAACAAAATTTCATGTAAGCTGTATTCCTTTCCACCACATAAATTCCATGTATCTCTATTATGGCAGTATTTACATTTAAGGTTACAGCCCTGCATAAAAATTACAAACCTTATACCGGGCCCATCAACAGTACCAAATGATTCAAATGAATGAATTCTAGCCTTAATATCTTCCATTATTTAGTCCTTTCTATAAAGGACAATTGAGTAAAAATCCCAATTGTCCAATTTAATTAAATTTTTTGCTGTATTGTTCTATTAATAACATCTAACTGTTGCTCTTTTGTTAATTTTACAAAATTAACTGCATAGCCAGATACACGTATTGTAAGTTGTGGGTACTTTTCAGGGTGGTTCATAGCATCTACTAAAAGCTCTCTATCAAATACATTTACATTAATGTGGTGCCCTGTTTGAATAAAAAATCCATCTAACATACTAACTAAATTATTTATTTTAGCTTCATCATCTTTGCCAAGTGTGCTAGGCGAAATAGAAAATGTAAATGATATACCATCTTCTGAAAATTCATAAGGAAGTTTTGCTATTGTATTCATTACAGCTAAAGCACCATTTGTGTCCCTTCCATGAAGTGGATTAGCACCTGGACCAAAAGGTTCACCATCCCTTCTGCCATCAGGGGTATTTCCAGTATTTTTTCCATAAACCACATTAGAAGTAATAGTTAGAATAGATAGTGTAGTTTTAGCATTTCTATAAGTATGATGTTTTTGTAGTTTTTTCATAAAGGTTCTAACTAAATTTACAGCAATTTCATCTACTCTATCATCATCATTTCCGTATTTAGGAAAATCTCCTTCAACTTCGTAATCAACTGCTAAACCTGTTTCATCACGAATAACTTTTACCTTTGCATATTTAATAGCAGATAAAGAATCTACCGTTACAGAAAGCCCTGCAATACCACATGCCATAGTTCTTAAAATATCTTGTGGTCTATCATGCAAAGCCATTTCTAAAGCTTCATAAGAATATTTATCATGCATATAATGAATCATGTTAAGTGCCTTAATATATGTTCTTGCTAAATAATCTAGCATATTATCAAACCTTGCCATAACATCATCATAGTTTAAATATTCAGAAGTAATAGGCTCGAAACGTGGTGTAACTTGTTTGCCAGTTTTCTCGTCCTTACCACCATTAATGCAGTATAAAAGTGCTTTAGCAAGATTTGCTCTTGCACCAAAAAATTGCATTTGCTTTCCAATTTTCATTGCAGATACACAGCATGCTATAGCATAATCATCACCCAATGTAATTCTCATTAAATCATCATTTTCATATTGGATAGAGGACGTTTTAATAGATATTGATGCACAAAATTTTTTAAATGCTTCAGGTAAATTTTTAGACCATAATACAGTTAAATTTGGTTCTGGAGCAGGACCTAAATTAACTAATGTATGAAGTACTCTAAAAGAATTTTTAGTTACTAGTGTTCTACCATCAATACCCATACCACCAATGCTTTCTGTAACCCATACAGGGTCACCACTAAATAAAGCGTTATATTCAGGGGCTCTTAAAAAACGCACCATCCTTAATTTCATAACAAAATGATCCATTAGCTCTTGAGCGCCTTCTTCTGTTAAAGTGCCATTTTGCATATCCCTTTCAATGTAAATATCTAAAAAGGTTGATGTTCTACCTAAACTCATAGCAGCACCATTTTGATCTTTTATAGCACCTAGGTAGCCAAAATATAGCCACTGAAAAGCTTCTTTTGCATTTCCAGCAGGTTTAGAAATATCAAAACCATAACTTAAAGCCATTTGCTTTAAATCATTTAGTGCCATAATTTGGTCATGAAGCTCTTCTCTAGTTCTTATAATTTCTTCTGTTACTTCATCAGAATCAGTCATTGCATATTCTTCTTGCTTTTCAGCAATTAAAACATCAACTCCATATAGGGCAACTCTTCTATAGTCGCCAATAATTCTTCCTCTGCCATATCCATCTGGAAGACCTGTAATTAAATGCGAGCTTCTTGCAGCCCTAATTTCGGGAGTATAAACTGCAAACACGCCATCATTATGAGTTCTTCGAAGTTCATGGTATATATAAGAAGTATTGTCATCTAATTTGTAACCATAACTTTCGCAAGATTTTTCTACTATTCTAATGCCACCATTTGGCATAATAGCTCTTTTTAAAGGGGCATCTGTTTGAAAACCTACAATTTCTTCTAAATCTTTATCAATGTATCCGGGAGCATAGCGGTTAACACCAGAAGGAGTTTTGGTATCTACATCTAATACGTCTCCATTTTCTCTTTCTTTTTTATAAAGCTCTAAAACATGTTCCCATAACTTTTTAGTTTTTGGGGTAGCATTTGCTAAAAATGAACCATCACCTTTATATGGTGTATAATTAGCTTGAATAAAACCTCTAACATCAATTTCTTTAGTCCATTCACCGTTGTTTATTAAAATCATGCCATTGCTCAAATTCCATATAAAAATCCATTCCTTTCAAAATATAATTTTTAACGCAAGAAAAAAGGTAAGAAATATTTTTATTTCTTACCTTTAATATAACCATATTGTTTAAAACTATTCTTCTTCACTAATGACCTTTGCTATTTTATAAATTAATTTTTGTTTTTCAGGAGATACATTATTTAAAATATCATTAAATTCAGAAGTAAGATAGTTAACAGAATTGCTAGAAGTACCATTTAAAATAAAGCCTTCAGTAACACCTAAAATATCACAAATTTGAGTTAATCTTTTTAAATTAACATGAGAACTACCTCTTTCAATTCTACTTAAGAAAGCAATTGAAACATCTATCTGTTCTGCTAATTGTTCTTGAGTAAGCTTTTTGTTCAATCTAGCCTTTTTTAATCTTTGACCAATAATTGTATAATCAAGTGCCATAATTTATCCCCTCCACATTTTTTATAAATTATATATAGCATTTATTTACAATAGTTCAAAGAAACTCATAAATTAATATTGCCTTATAAATTCAACGAAATTTTATATATTTATTATAAATAATAAAACCCACAATATGCATAAAACAAATAAAAAATAGATACAATATATGGTAAAAAAAGGCAAAAATGTCATTTTAAAAAATTTTACAAATTTCGACAAAAAAAGACATAAAATGTCGAAAAAATAATTAAAAAAATTAAATTAATATTAACTAAATAGATTAAAAAAACATAAAGCTTTGCAGTTAAAATATGAAATTTTATGCTTGAAGAGTTATTTTTGAAAAAAAGATGTTTGAAATATTGTATTTTATATAAAAAGTAGATATAATAGAAACATATATGATTTTCGTATAAATAGCACGATATAGGACTTATTAAAAAAAGACTTTGGCACAAATAGAAAGGAAAGGTTATAATAATGAAAGTATCTAGAGAAGAAATTTTGCATATTGCAAAATTAGCAAATTTAAACTTAAAAGAAGAAGAAATTGATACTTATTTAATACATTTGCAGGATATTTTGAATTTTGCAAACATTGTAAGTAATGCACCAGTAGAAAATTTAGATGAAACAATAGGTGTAAACGATAATTTTAACGTGTTTAGAAAAGATGAAGTAAAAGTATTTGAAGACAATAATGCATTACTTGAAAATGCACCAGAAAAAGAAAGAAACATGTTTAAAATTCCAAAGGTAATTCAGTAGTAGTAATTAAAAATACAAAAATTTTATAGACAAGAAAGAGAGGAAAAGCATGGATATTACAAAATTAACTGTTCATGAAATGCAAGAAAAGTTAAAATCTAAAGAGCTTACAATAACAGATATTACTAAAGCATATATAGAAAATATAAAAAAATATGAAAATGACGTACAAGCATTTATTACGCCATTAACTGATGAGGCTTTAAGCCAAGCACAAAATATACAAGAAAAAATAGAAAAGAAAGAAATTGAAGGCTCGCTAGCAGGTATTCCTATTGGAATAAAAGACAATATTTGTACAAAAGGTGTTAAAACAACATGTGCTTCTAAAATGCTTGAAAATTTTGTTTCGCCATATAATGCAACTGTAATGGAAAAAATAAATGCGGAAAATATGATAAATTTAGGAAAATTAAATATGGATGAGTTTGCTATGGGAGCATCTACAGAATATTCATATTTTCAAAAAACTAAAAATCCATGGAACTTAAATACAGTTCCGGGTGGATCTTCAGGAGGAAGTGCAGCAGCAGTAGCAGCAAATATGGTGCCATGGGCACTTGGGTCAGACACAGGTGGATCTATTCGTCAGCCAGCTAGCTTTTGTGGTGTGGTAGGCTTAAAACCAACTTATGGATTAGTTTCTAGGTATGGTTTAGTTGCTTTTGCATCTTCACTAGATCAAATTGGACCTATAACAAAAGATGTAAAAGATGCAGCTATTTTACTAAATGTAATTACAGGACATGATGAAAAAGATACAACATCTGTAAATAGAAAAAAAGTAGATTATACTAATGCACTTACTAATAATGTAAAAGGTTTAAAAATAGGAATTCCTAAAGAATATTTTGGAGAAGGAATAAATAGCCAAGTAAAAGAAAAATTAAATGAAGCAATGCAAACTTATAAAAATCTAGGTGCAACAGTAGAAGAATTTTCATTAAACATTGCAGACTATGCGCTAGCTACTTACTATATTATTGCATGTGCAGAGGCAAGCTCTAATTTAGGAAGATTTGATGGAATTCGTTATGGTTATAGAACTAAAAACTTTAGCAGTTTAAAAGAACTTTATACTAACTCTAGAAGTGAAGGCTTTGGCGCAGAGGTAAAAAGAAGAATTATATTAGGTACGTATGTACTTTCTTCTGGATACTATGATGCATACTATAAAAAAGCACAACAAGTAAGAACACTTGTAAAAAAAGAATTTGATAAAGCATTTGAAAAATATGACTTACTTTTAACACCAACTTCGCCAACTGTTGCCTTTGAAATAGGAACCAAGTCAAATAATCCACTTGAAATGTATTTAGCAGATATTTGTACAGTTTCTGTTAATATTGCAGGATTACCTGCTATATCTGTTCCATGTGGAGTAGATAGCCAAAACATGCCAATTGGAATGCAATTAATAGGAAATAAATTTGCAGAAGAAACTATTTTAAATGCAGCATATACTTATGAACAACAAGTAAAATTTAGAGAAAACTATGAACCTAGTATTACTAAATAAAGTAAAATCAAAAGGAGATAAAAATGTCAAGAGAAGATTATGAAACCGTAATAGGGCTAGAAGTACATGCCGAGCTTTCTACAAAAACCAAAATTTTTTGTAGCTGTCCAACAGAATTTGGTGCACAGCCAAATACACATACTTGCCCAGTTTGTATGGCAATGCCAGGTGCACTTCCAGTTTTAAATGAAAAGGTGGTTGAATATGCTGTAAAAGCAGGTTTGGCTACTAATTGTGAAATTGAAAGAGAAAGCAAAAATGATAGAAAAAATTATTTTTATCCAGATCTTCCAAAATCATATCAAATATCACAATTTGATAAACCACTTTGTATTCATGGAAAAGTAGATATTGAATCAAATGGAGAAGCAAAAGAAATTGGAATTACAAGAATTCATATAGAAGAAGACGCAGGAAAGCTAAATCACAATGAATTTGGAAGCGGAAGTTTAGTAGACTTAAATAGAGCTGGAGTTCCACTAATTGAAATTGTGTCAGAGCCAGATATGCGCTCTAGTTTAGAGGCAGAAAGTTATTTAAGAAAAATTAAATCCATATTAGAATATATTGAGGTATCTGACTGCAAAATGCAAGAAGGTTCTTTAAGGGCAGATGTTAACGTTTCTGTTAGAAAAAAGGGAGCAAAAGAATTTGGTACTCGTACAGAAATGAAAAACATGAACTCTTTTAGGTCAATTGTAAGGGCAATTGATTATGAGGCACAAAGGCAAATAGAGGTATTAGAAGATGGCGGTAAAATAGAGCAAGAAACTTTAAGATGGGATGATGTATCTGGAAGAACTTTTTCTATGAGAGATAAAGAGGACGCACAAGACTATAGGTATTTTCCAGAGCCAGATTTAGTAGCAATACGTTTATCTGAAGAATATATAGCAAATATACAAAAAAATTTACCAGAGTTACCAGAAAGCAGAAAGAAAAGGTATTTAGAAGAATATAAACTAACAGAAAAAGAAGCAAGAATGTTAACAGCATCTAAATATATGTCAAATATTTTTGAGCAAGCCCTAAAAATATGTGGCAATGCTAAAGCAGTAGCAAATTGGCTACTATCAGATGTTTCTAGAATTTTAAATGAAAAAGAACTAGAACCAGACCAAATACCATTTACAGCGGAGCATTTAGCTAAAATGATTATGCTAATTGAAAAAGGAACAATTAGTTCAGCAATTGGTAAAAAGGTATTAGAAGAATTATTTGAAAACCCACAAGATCCGCAAACTATAATTGAAGAAAAAGGGTGGATTCAAATTTCAGATGAAGGTGCTATTAAAGAACTTGTAATGAAAATATTAGAAAATAACCCTCAATCAATTATTGACTTTAAAGCTGGAAAAGATAGAGCACTTGGATTTTTAGTAGGGCAAGCTATGAAAGAAACAAAGGGAAAAGCAAACCCTAAAATGTTAAATGAAATGTTTTTAGAAGAATTAAATAAATAAAATAATAAAACTTAAATTTTGAATTAATGCATTTAATACAAAATTTAAGTTTTTATTTAGCCTTAAATAAAGTATAATTATGTTAGATCACTTTGAATTTTTTGAAAAGCAAATCCACAAATAATAAAACCAACAATAAAAAATAAACTAGTTTTAAATAAAGAAATACCTATGTAAAAAATAATAGGTAAAGTATATACAAAATCATAAGTTAATAAAATTAAGCTAGCAATAATGCTAATATAAAAAGAAATTTTAACCCCAAACTTTACAATATTAACAATAGTACTATCCATTTTTTTAAATTCCATTAATAATTGTTTCATAACCATTACCTCACAATTCCTATTTAATATAATATTAACATAATATAACTTGAAAAACAAAGGTAATTAATACCAATAAAATCATATAAAAAAAGATGCTATTTAAAATAGCATCAATAGTTTAAAAAACTGTGCACAATTTTTTAAAACTTAAACATTCATAGCATTTAATTTTTTAGCCATATTAGCTTTTTTTCTAGCAGCTGTGTTTTTTACAATAACACCTTTTGTGCATGCTTGATCTAATTTTTTTGTAGCTTCAGATAATAACTTACTAGCATCTTCTTTATTTCCAGCTTCTACAGCTTGTTCAAATTTCTTTACAGCTGACTTATATCCTGATTTAATCATATTATTTCTTGCTGTTTTCTTTTCAATAACACTAACACGTTTAATAGCTGATTTAATATTTGGCATTTAATTAGCACCTCCTCTTTGAAGTATCATGTATAAATTAACACAAATATTTTACCATGATTTTTGCTAAATAGCAAGTAGTTTTGCTTTTTTTTTCACAATGGTGTAATTTTCACCTTAAATTTCTGCTTTTTTAGTGTAAATGTTAAGAAAAACTAAAAAATTAATGTTAGCTATTGTTTCTTTATTTTGGGTTTTGCAATTAAAGAGGCTAAATATCCAAAAAATACTGCTGCTGCAATTCCACCTGCTGATGCTTTAACTCCACCTACAAAAGCACCAAGTAAGCCAGAGGTTTGTACCTCTTGAAGAGCACCTTTGGCAAGGTTAGCACCAAACCCAAGAAGCGGTACGGTAGCACCTGCACCTGCAAAATCAATTAAATATTTATATATTCCAAGCCCTCCTAAAACAGCACCGGTTGTAACAAAAATAACTAATATCCTAGCAGGTGTTAATTTAGTTTTATCAATTAAAATTTGCCCTATAATACATATAATTCCACCTACAACAAAACATCTTAAAAGCCCCATCAAATCAATACTTTTTATAAAATCCATTCCATTTACTATGCATCAGTTTATAATACTAATGCTCATCCTTTCTTTATATTAATTCTCAATTGCAATAGCATGTGCAATACCGGGGATACTTTCACCTTGTTGTGAAGTAGTAGCATTTGTTAAAGCACCTGTAGCCATTAACAAAATTTTATTTATTTTTCTTTCTTTTAATTGTTTAAAAAAGTACCCAGAAAATGTTGTACCTATACATGCACAGCCACTACCACCAGAGTGGGTGTCTTGATTTTCTTTATCAAATATTAATACTCCGCAGTCCTCATAATTACTTTTTATGTTATAACCTTTTGTTTCTGAAAGTTCCGTTAAAATTTCTTTTCCTATATAACCTAAATCACCTGAAATAATTAAGTCATAATAACTAGGTTTTCTGCCAGTATCTTGAAAGTGAGTAATTAAAGTATCCAATGCAGCAGGTGCCATAGCAGCTCCCATGTTATTTGCATCCTTAATTCCCATATCCACAATTTTACCAGGAGTTGCCATAGTAATATATGGGCCAGTTCCACTAGAAGATAATACAGCAGCACCAGAACCTGTTACAGTCCATTGTGAAGTAGGTGGCCTTTGGTTTCCAAGCTCTAGCGGAAAACGAAACTGCTTTTCTGCACTACAAAAATGGCTTGATGTAGCACAAAGTACATTTTTAGCTGCATGTCCATCTAAAAGTATACTTCCTAAACATAAACTTTCTACAAAAGTAGAACATGCTCCAAATACACCAAAAAACGGTATATTTAATTCACGCAAACCAAAGCTAGATGAAATACATTGGTTTAATAGGTCGCCTGCAAAACAATAGTCAATTTCTTCTGATGGCACACCAGACTTTGAAATAACAGTATTTACAGTCTCCTTAATAATTTTACTTTCTGCTTTTTCCCATGTTTTTTCTCCCCAAAACTCATCTTCTAAACATTGGTCAAAATATTTAGCAAGAGGACCTTGACCTTCTTTAGGTCCAACAATGCTAGCTGTTTGTAAAATAGTTGGAGGAGCATCAAACTGTATAGTTTGTTTTCCTATATGTTTCATAATTTTTTACCATATTTTCCTTTCAATATATTTTTTACGCAGTAAATAAAACTGCAATTATTCCTATAATTACAGAAGCTGAAATACCAAATACCAAAACCGGTCCTGCCACTGTAAACATTTTTCCACCAACACCCATTACATAGCCTTCTGACTTATATTCAATAGCGGGTGAAACAATAGAGTTTGCAAAACCTGTAATTGGAATTAAAGATCCTGCCCCTGCAAATTTTCCAATTTTATTAAATATATTAAGACCGGTCAAAATAGCTGAAATTGCAATAAGTACAATAGAAACTACAGTAGAAGATGAAGTTTCATCCATACCTTGATATTTACAAAAATCCATAATTAATTGACCAATAGTACATATTAATCCACCAACCCAAAATGCGTTAAAACAATTTTTTAAAATAGGGGAGTTGGGTGATTTTTTATCAACATAGTCACTATATTGTTGTTTTGTTTCAATTGGATTCATAAATTATTCCTCCTCTTAATCTCTATCTCTATCAATTACAAAAGATAGGTCTAACTCTACAAAATATTCCACTAATTTTTTACCTTCAATTTTAGCCCATTGGTCTAAAATTTTAACATTTGATAAATAATCAATTGTTTTAGAAGCCTCATTTACTGTTTGCACAACTGCATCTTTCCAAGAAACAGTAGATGTTCCTGTAATTCTTAAATGTTTTTCAATTCCCATTTTTATCAACCTCCATTTGATTTTCAATTTTTATCTTTTCCTAAAAAATAAAATTTATACAAAAATTACAAATTTTATATTACTACATGAAAAAATAAAGACATAAATTAAAATAAATTCAATATAATGTAAAACAAGTAAAAAATATATGGAGGTTATTTTTGGTAGGGTATTTAAAATTAAAAACAGAAAATAAAGAGTTATATGAAAGCAATTTTTTAGAACATTTAAAATTAAAAAAAAGCATTTTTTATAAATTACAATATTATATTTGCTACTTTTTTTATGAGTTAGTAGTATTTATAAAATATGTGTTTAATATAATTACAGTAAAACAAACTTATAATTCATATATATTTATTTTTCCATTTAATGAAGCAAACGTAAGAAAATCTAAAGTAAAAAAATGTATGAATAAATTAAAAAAGTTAATGGAAAAATATGATATAAATAGTTTGGTTATTTCAAAAGAAATAAAAAAAGTGGTAAACTTTGAAAATGATTTGTGTTTATTAAACGGAAGCAGTTTAATGCCTTATTTAATAAAAGAAATTTTTACCTATATTTTAGAAAAGCAAAACATAAAAACCGAATTAGAAGATATATATTTATGCATGAAAGAAGTAAAACAAATTCATATAGAAAATATTTATTATCTTGCTAACTATTTTAGAAGTATTAATATTGTTACTCCAAAAGTAAACGCATTTCAAAAAATAGCAGATAAATTAGGCGAAAATGCTATGATAACAGTTATGAACAATAAAAAGAAAAGTTTAGCAAAAGCAAAATATATAGTTAATTTTGATTTTACTAAAGATGAAATTTCAAAATATACAGTATACAGAAGAGCAATTATAATATCAATAAATAAAGATGGAATATGTAGTAATGTTGGATTTGATGGAATTCAAATTTGTGATGTAAAAATAGATACATCAAGCAAAATAAAAAATTTCTTTAAGAAAAATAATTTGTTAGAATTAGAAAATTTAAATATTTTATATGAAAGTCTTATAAACAAACATGATGGATTTTCAAAAATAAAACAAAAAATGAATGAAGATAAAGTCAATATTATAAAATTATATGGCAAAAATGGGGAAGTTGAAGAAGAGGAATATTTAAAATTATTAGCTTAACTTATTTGAAAATAATGTAAATTTTTATGCAAATATCTTGACAAATAAAAAAAAATTTATTATATTATACGAAATCGCAACAAATTATATGTAATATATAATTTGTTGTCATTCATTTATAAGCAAAAGGAGGTATGACTTATGGATGAGAAAGAAGTATTATTAACTAAAGAAGGCTATGAAAATTTAGAAAAAGAATTAGACGAATTGAAAACAACTAAAAGGGCAGAAATAGCTGAAAGAATAAAAATAGCTTTAGGTTTTGGAGATTTATCTGAAAATTCTGAATATGATGAGGCTAAAAATGCACAAGCAGAAAATGAAACCAAAATTGCAGAGTTAGAAAATAAAATTAGGTATGCTAAAATTATTGACGAATCAGAGATAGATACTAAAACAGTTCAAGTAGGTAATACAGTAACTTTATTAGACATAGAATTTAATGAAGAAGTTAGTTATACTTTAGTAGGTTCAACAGAAGTTGATTTATCACAAAATAAAATTTCAAACGAATCACCAATTGGAAGTGCCATTTTAGGTGCAAAAAAGAATCAAATTGTTGAAGTTCAAGCACCAGCAGGTGTAGTACAATATAAAATTTTATCAATTACAAAATAGTTAAAAAAAAGAATATAAAATTAGTTTTTTATATTCTTTTTTATTGTATAGGAAAATTTATTTTAAACATTTATAGCACTTTCTAGTGCAAGGGTAATCATATTATTTAAAGATTTTTCTCTTTGCTCTGAAGTAAGAATCTCTTTGCTATAAGGAGAATCTACAACTGTTAATAAGCAAGCAGCTTTTTTATTTAAATATTTAGCCATATAAAACAAAGCAAAAGCCTCCATTTCACAAGCCGTAATATTTAAATCCTTTGGAAAACGATTAAAATAACTTTGAAAATCTTCAATATAACCATCAAAGCAGTCATTGCAAAGGGTAGTAGCCTCCACTAAAGGAATAGTAATATTTTTAGAAGTTTGCTTTATAATATTATTTAAATTCTCATCTGGTTTAGCAATATGGCACTCTGTTCCACTCCATTCATAAGCAAAGTTCCCTTCTGTATATGTCTTTTCAACTAAAATGGTGTCAAGCACTTTTAAAGACGTATCATAACTGCCACAAGAACCAATACGAATTATATTTTCAACATCATAAAATTTATATAATTCATAACAGTATATTCCCATACTAGGCATTCCCATACCGGATGCAAAAACAGTAATTTCCTTTCCTTTGTAAGTTCCAGTATATGCAAGCATATTTCTAATACTATTTACAAGTCTAGCATTTTCTAAAAAATTTTCTGCAATATATTTTGCACGTAATGGGTCACCAGGCATTAAAACTGTTTTCTTTATATCTTCTTTTTGAGCAGTACAATGAATAGGCATTTAAAAATTCCTCCTTTTTTATTTATTATATATAAGTTTATTTTAAAAAGCAATTAAAATTTTCTCAAAATTATTTACAATAAAAAAACTTAATGTTATTATATTCGTATGATAGATTTAAAAAAAACACCCCTATTTGGTTTTTTATTTTAAATCTATTTTTTTGTTTTATAAATTAAAAGCAATATTAGCTAAATAAAAGGAGTGATAACATGAATAAAAAGTATATTTTTGTAACAGGTGGAGTAGTATCAGGTTTAGGAAAAGGAATAACTGCAGCATCACTTGGCAGACTACTAAAAAATAGAGGCTACAAAGTAGCAAATCAAAAATTTGACCCATATATAAATGTAGATCCAGGCACTATGAGCCCTTATGAACATGGGGAGGTTTTTGTAACAGATGATGGCGCAGAAACAGACCTAGATTTAGGGCATTATGAACGTTTTACAGACGAAAGCTTAAGTAAATATTCCTCTGTAACTACTGGATTAATTTATTCACAAGTAATAGAAAAAGAAAGAAGAGGAGACTATTTAGGAAAAACAGTTCAAGTAATTCCACACATTACAAATGCAATAAAAGAAAAAATATATAAATTTGATAAAACTGATGTAGACATTGTTATTACAGAAATTGGTGGTACTGTAGGTGATATTGAAAGTTTGCCATTTTTAGAGGCAATAAGGCAAATAGGAATAGAAAAAGAAGATGACCAAGTGGTATATATTCATGTTACTTTACTTCCATTTGTATATGGATCAAATGAGCTAAAATCAAAGCCAACTCAACACTCTGTAAAAGAGTTACAGTCAATTGGAATAAAGCCAGATATTTTAGTATGTAGAGCAGAAAAAAATATAGATGATGTACTAAAAGAAAAAATTGCATTATTTTGCAATGTTAAAAAAGAAGATGTTATTGAAAATAAAACAGTATTTAATTTATATGAAGTACCACTAATGCTAGAAAAGGAAGGACTTGCTAATAGAGTATGTAAAAAATTAAATTTAAATAATAAAGTAGATAATTCAAATTGGGAAAAACTAATTACTTCTATTCAAAATTTGGAGGATAAAAATATTAATATAGCTATTGTTGGTAAATATGTTAAATTAGAAGACTCATACATATCTGTAATAGAAAGCCTAAAGCATGGTGGGTTTGCAAATCATTGCAAAGTAGAAGTTAAATTAGTAGATTCAGAAAAAATAACAGATAAAAATGTAAAACAAACATTAGAAAAATATGATGGCATTATTGTACCAGGAGGCTTTGGGATAAGAGGAGTAGAAGGGAAAATAGAAACTGTTAAATATGCAAGAGAAAATAAAGTTCCTTTTTTAGGTATTTGTTTAGGAATGCAAATGGCAGTTATAGAATTTGCAAGAAATGTATTAGGGTATAAAGATGCTAATTCAGAGGAGTTTGATGAGCATACTTCAAACCCTGTAATTCATATAATGAAAGAACAAATTGGAATAGATAAAAAAGGTGGAACAATGAGGCTTCGGAAGCTACCCATGCCATATAAAAAGTAATAGTTTAGCAAGTAAAGTATATATGCAAGAAGATATTTTTGAAAGACATAGGCACCGTTATGAATATAATAACTTCTATAAAGAGCAAATGGAAAAAGCAGGACTTATTTGCTCTGGAACATCACCTGACACAAAACTTGTAGAAATTGTAGAACTAAAAAATCACCCATACTTTATTGCTTCACAATTTCATCCGGAATTTAAATCAAGACCAGATAGACCACACCCACTTTTTACAAATTTAGTAAAAGCCGCCATTTTACAAAAAGGTAATAAAAATTAAGTGATTATAATATAATTAAAAAAGAATATAAATTGTTTTTTAAAAAAATGTTTTATCAAACCGCAAAACTAATTTATATTCTTTTATTTTGTTAAACAGCTGCTTTTGAAAGGTAAAATAGTTGAAAAAAAGAAAAAATTGGAATATAATGAAATAAGATTTTTTTAAGGTGGAATTCAAATGGCGTATATAGAATTTAAAGATGTAGTAAAAGAATATAAAATGGGAGAGGTTTCAATTAAAGCGTTAGATCATGCAAGCTTTGAAATTGAAAAAGGCGAATTAGTAGTTATTGTTGGACCAAGCGGTGCAGGTAAAACCACTACTCTTAACATTTTAGGAGGAATGGATACTATAACTTCTGGAAAAGTAATAATTGATAAAAAAGAAATTAGTAATTATAAGCAAAAACAGCTAATTCGTTACCGTAGAGAAGACATAGGTTTTGTTTTTCAGTTTTATAATTTAGTACAAAATTTAACAGCACTAGAAAATGTAGAGCTTGCTACTCAAATTTGTAAAAAACCATTATCTCCTAAAAATATATTAACTAAAGTTGGTTTAAAAGATAGAATGAATAACTTTCCATCACAACTATCAGGTGGGGAGCAACAAAGGGTTGCTATTGCAAGGGCAATTGCTAAAAATCCTAAAATACTTTTATGTGATGAACCAACAGGAGCTTTAGATTATGCTACAGGAAAACAAATTTTAGAATTACTACAAAACACTTGTAGAAAAGAAAAGATGACAGTAATTATTATTACACATAATCAAGCATTAACACCAATGGCAGATAGGGTTATTTATTTTAAAAATGGCATAGCAAAGCAAAGTGAAATAAATTCAAATCCAACACCAATAGAACAAATAGAATGGTAATATAAAGGAAGTTTTTATGATAAAAAAAGCACTACTTAAAAATACTGTAAAAGAAATAACAAACAATTTTAAGCGATTTATATCTATTTTACTAATCGTTTTATTAGGCGTGGGCTTTTTTGTAGGGATAAAAGCTGCAAGCCCTGATATGAAGCTAACAATAGATAAATATTTTGATGAGCAAAATGTATTTGATATTTATGCAATATCTCCGCTAGGTTTTAGCAAGCAAAATATAGAAGAATTACTAAACGTAGAAGGAGTGGCACAAGTAGAAGGAGCATATTCTACTGACGTATTTGTAAAAGCAAATGAAAAAGAGCAAGTAATAAAGATAGAATCTATTCCTAAAAACATAAACACTCCGGTTTTATTAGAAGGTAAATTACCTGAAAATATTGATGAATGTATAGTAGAAAATAGCTTTTTAGTAGATAATAATTTAAACCTTGGAGATAGTATTACAATTGAGGCAGGCAATATACAAGATGCTATGGGAAATAGTCAAAAATTATTAAAAAAGGCAAATGTAAAAATTGTAGGTATAGTAGATTCGCCACTTTATTTATCAAGAGATAGGGGAACTACAAAGCTAGGTTCAGGTAAAATAAACTATTATATGTATATACCACTTGAAAATTTTAATACCAATATTTATACACTTGCATATATAACAGTAAAAGATGCAAAAAGTTTAAAAACATATGAAGATGATTATGAAAACCTTGTGGAAAACGTAAAAGATGCAATTGAAGAAAAAAAGCCAGAATGGTACATATTAGACAGAAACCAAAATGCAGGATATGTTAGTTATTTACAAGATACTGATAGAATAGCAAACATTGCAAAGGTTTTCCCAGTAGTATTTTTTGTTGTAGCTGCACTTATTAGCTTAACTTCTATGAATAGAATGGTAGAAGAGCAAAGGGTAGAAATAGGAACATTAAAAGCATTGGGCTATAATAAAAGGCAAATTGCTTCTAAATATGTTATTTACGCAATTTTAGCAACAATAATAGGTGGAAGTATAGGAATGGCAATAGGTTTTCCATTACTACCGAGAATTATTTTTAAACTATATACTATGATGTATACTTTGCCATTTATTGTAGTAGAATTTAACTTAAAGTATGCCATAATAGGTTTAGCAGTAGCAACAGCATGTACAGTTGGTGCAACAGTTTATTCATGTATAAAATCATTATTAAGTATGCCAGCAAAATTAATGAGACCAAAAGCTCCCAAAGCAGGAAAACGAGTTATTTTAGAAAAAATACCTTTTATTTGGTCACACTTAAACTTTACAAGAAAAGTTACTGCACGTAACTTATTTAGGTATAAAAAAAGATTTTTAATGACCATAATTGGAGTTGCAGGTTGTATTGCATTAATTATTGCAGGCTTTGGCTTAAGAGATGCAATAAGTTCAATGATACCATGCCAATATGGAGAAATTTTTAAATATCAATTACAAGTTTCTTTAAAAAATAATTTAAGTGAAAAAGAAATAAATAATTGTTATGAAAAAGTAGTATCAAATACAGGAGTAAAATCTGCAATTAAAATAAACATGCAGTCAACAAAAATTTTAAAAGATGATAACAACCAAAGTATTCAATTAATAGTGCCACAAGAAAATTTAGATGATTATATTACCTTAAGAAATAGAAAAAAACCAGAAGAAAAATATTTATTAGATGATAAAGGAATTATAATTTCAGAAAAACTAGCAAGTTTATTAAATATTAAAGTAGGTGACACTATTACAATTGAAAACGAAGAAAATGAAAAAGTAGACGTTTTAGTAAGTGGCATTACTGAAAACTATATATCACACTATATTTATATGTCAAAAGAGCTTTATAAAAACCTTTATAAAAAAGAAGCAGTGCCAAATGTAATACTTGCTATAACCGAAAATGCATCACAAGATGAAGAAGACTTATTAGGAAAAAGTATTTTGGAAAATATGAGTGAAACTGTATCAAGTGTTACATTTAATTCTAAAGTAACAGATATTTTTAATGATGTAATGAATAACTTAAGTTTAGTAGTATGGATTTTAATTATTGCAGCAGGTTTGCTAGCTTTGGTAGTATTATATAATTTATCAAATGCAAACATTACAGAAAGGATACGTGAACTTGCAACAATTAAAGTACTTGGCTTTTATGATAAAGAAGTATTTGAATATGTAGCAAAAGAAATGGTTATTTTAACAGTTTTAGGTATTTTAGTAGGAATGGTAGCAGGAAACTTTTTAACTACATTTATAATAAAAACTTGTGAATTAGATATGTTAATGTTTAATCCAAGTATAAAGGTATCAAGTTATATTTATGGAATTATTATTACATTAGTATTTGCAGGCATTGTAAATATCGGCACTTATTTTTCATTAAAGAAAATAAACATGATAGAATCATTAAAAAGTGTAGAATAACCTAGGTTTTCTTAAATATGTAAATAATATGTGAAAAGTATTGACATTTTTAATAAATGGGTATAAATTATTAGCAGTCTTACAATAAGACTGCTAAATTTAAGCCCGAAATATCACAAAAACATGCTATAACAGAATATAATTAGAAGAAGTGGCTTAAAAAAGAATTGTAAAGATAGGAGGTCAATTTTATGTTAAAACCATTAGCAGACAGAGTAGTTGTAAAAATGTTAGAAAAAGAGGAAACCACAAAAAGTGGAATTATTTTATCAGGTAAATCAGAAGAAAAATCTCAAATAGCACAAGTTTTAAAAGTAGGCTCTGGCATAGATAGTGAAGGTAACAAAATTGAAATGTGTGTAAAAGAAGGAGACAAGGTAGTATTAAGCCAATATGCTGGTACTACAGTAAAATACGAAGGAGAAGAGCTAATTATTGTAAAATACAGCGATATTTTAGCAGTAGTAGAATAAATTTGAAAGTACAAGCTAAAACGTTAGAGGTTTATAGGCAAATCCCAGTTAAAAGCCTAAATAATTTATAAGGAATGTGAAGAAAAAATGGCAAAAGAAATTAAATTTGGTGAAGAAGCTAGAAAAAGTTTATTAAATGGTGTAAACAAATTAGCAGATACAGTAAAGGTAACATTAGGTCCAAAAGGAAGAAATGTTGTATTAGACAAAAAATTTGGTGCACCACTTATTACTAATGATGGTGTAACTATAGCAAAGGAAATTGAGTTAGAAGATAACTTTGAAAATATGGGTGCACAACTTGTAAAAGAAGTTTCTATTAAAACAAACGACATTGCAGGTGACGGTACTACTACTGCTATGGTATTAGCACAAACTATGATACGTGAAGGAGTTAAAAATGTTGCAGCAGGTGGAGATCCAATGGCAATAAAAAGAGGAATGGATAAAGCTTCATCAGCAGCTGTAGATGCATTAAAAGGTGTTAGTGTGCAAATAGATGGTAAAGAAGATATTGCAAGGGTTGCAAGTATTTCTGCTAATAATCAAGAAGTTGGAGAGTTAATTTCTAATGCAATGGAAAAGGTTTCAAAAGATGGTGTTATTACTATCGAAGAATCTAAAACCTCTCAAACAGAATTAAATGTAGTAGAAGGTATGCAATTTAACAAAGGCTATGTATCACCATATATGGTAACAGATACAGAAAAAATGGAAGCTGTTATAGATAATCCATATATATTAATAACAGATAAAAAAATTGGTAATATTCAAGAAATTTTACCATTACTTGAAAGCTTAATGAACGAATCTGGCAAACTTGTTATTGTATGCGATGATATAGAAGGTGAGGCTTTATCTACATTAATTTTAAATAAATTAAGAGGAGTTATAAATGTAGTAGCAGTAAAAGCACCAGGTTATGGAGATAAAAGAAAACAAATGCTAGAGGACATGGCAATTTTAACAGGTGGTGAAGTTATTACATCAGATTTAGGATTAGAGCTAAAAGATACTACAATAGAACAACTAGGTAGAGCAAGGCAAATTAAAGTACAAAAAGAAAACACAATTATTGTAGACGGTATGGGTGATAAAGAAAAAATTTCTGCAAGAGTAGCACAATTAAAAGCACAAATAGCAGACGAAAAAAGCGAATTTGAAAAAGAAAATTTACAAGAACGTTTAGCTAAAATTGCTGGCGGTGTAGCTGTTATAGCAGTAGGTGCAGCAACAGAAGTAGAAATGAAAGACAGAAAATTAAGAATGGAAGATGCTTTATCTGCTACAAAAGCAGCAGTAGAAGAAGGAATAGTACCAGGTGGTGGAACAGCATATATTGATATTATTCCAAAGGTATCTGCAGTAGTAGAAAAATTACAAGCAGATGAAAAAATAGGTGGAAAAATTATTTTAAGAGCATTAGAAGAGCCAACAAGGCAAATAGCAGTAAATGCAGGTTTAGAGCCATCTGTTATTTTAGAAAAAGTAAAAAATAGCGAAGTAGGAGTTGGATTTAATGCAGCTAGTGAAGAATATGTAGATATGAAAAAAGCAGGAATTGTAGACCCAACAAAAGTATCTAGAAGTGCACTTCAAAATGCAGTATCTATTGCATCAATGATACTAACAACAGAAAGCATAGTAACAGACAAAAAAGAGCAAGAAAATTGTAAATGTTCACATGATGAACCAGAAGCAATGGGTGGAATGTATTAATAAAAAAACAAAAAAATTTTCTTTAAGGTTTATACTTAAAGAAAATTTTTATATGTTTATGATAGCAATAAAACCTTACAATGTCAAGGAAAAAAAGAAAAGTTTGTCATAAATATTTTTTCGAAAAAATAAAAAAATTTCTTCTTTTTTGAACTCTAAAAAATGCTTGTAATTGAGCGGAACCGCCAATTACAAGCATTTTTGCATTTTCTTTAAGTATAAACCTTAAAGAAAACTTGCAAAGGAGGAAAAAACCTTGAAAAACAAAGGAATAACGCTAATTGCACTAGTAGTAACCATAGTGGTTTTGTTAATATTAGCAGGAGTAAGTATAACAGCAGTATTTGGAGATAATGGAATAATAAGTGGAGCCCAAAAAGCAAAAGAAAAAACAGATGAAGCTGTAAAAAATGAAAGAAAAGATTTAACAGAGCTTTTTGATGAACTGGATAGCATATTAACAGGGGGAGAAGCAACACAAGTAGCAGATGCAAAAGCAGGAGAGTTAGCAGGAAAAGGAACAGAAGAAGAACCATATTTAATAGAAAGTATAGAAGACCTAGTAACATTTTCTAATAATGTAAATGAAGGAAATAGTTATGAAGAAAAAGTGGTAAAATTAGGGATAAACCTAGATTTCAACTCAACTTTGTCGTATGTGGATTACACAAGAACAGATTATGGGGATATAAATAAAGCAAATGGTACAGAAGAGTTAAAAACAGAGTTAACAACAGGAGGGCGGATTTATACCGATAGGAAATAATAACCATCAATTTAAAGGAAGTTTTGATGGAGGAGCGCACACTATAAAAAACCTATATATAAATGAAGAAGAAAGTAATTATATGGGTTTATTTGGCTACTGTGGAGATAAAAGTAGTATAAAAAACATAGTAATATCAAATGTAAATATAACATCAACAAAAAACTATGTAGGAGGATTAGTAGGAATAAACTATGGAACAATAGATAGAGTAAAAACAGAAGGTGGAGAAATAACAGCAAAAAAATATGTAGGAGGAATAGTTGGACAAAACTATGGTGGAACAATTACATCAAGTAGTAATAGTGCGAAAATAACAGAAAATGAAACGGTAGATCCAGAAAAATACATAGGAGTTTTCGTTGGAGGAATAGTAGGTTCAAACTCTGGTCGGAATAATAAAAGAATGTTCTAATAGAGGTAACGTATCTGGCATATCCGGAAGTTTTGGAGGAATAGCAGGGTTTAATAGTGGAACAATACCATTAATAGAAAAATGTGAAAACAGGGGAACAATAGAAAGTAGAGGAACAGCATCGGAAAATGTAGGTGGAATAACAGGCTGGAATAGTGGAAATATAACAGAAAGTAAAAATATAGGAAAAATAATTGGATCATATCAAGATGTAGGAGGAATAGTAGGAGATACAAAACAAGAAGGAAACAAAGTTACATCATGTAGTAATGATGGAGAGATAACAGGAAAACGACATGTTGGAGGAATAGCAGGTTATAGTGAAAAAAGCATAGTAGATAATTGTAATAATAATGGAATAATAATAGGAAATGGTGTATTATCAGATCAATTTTATCGTGTAGAAGCAGGTGGAATAGTAGGACAAGCAAATAGCCAAAGTGAAATAAGAAATTCACATAATTATAACGAAGTAAAAACAATAGCGGAAGCAGGTAAAAGAAAAGTACAGTTTGGTGGAATAGCTGGATGGGCAAAAAGTAACTCTACAATATATAACTGTTATAATGAAGGAAAGATAGGGACTTTAGAAAATGGCATAGAACAAGTAGGCGGAATATGTGGAAGCCTAGAAGGTGAATCCGCAATAAAACAATGTTATAATAAGAAAGAAATAAGTGGGCAACAACATGTTGGCGGTATAGCAGGGATTGTAGGATATTTATCAACTCCTACTATAGATAATTGTTATAATAGAGGCGAAGTAAAAGGAATTACTAACAACATAGGGGGAATATGTTATGTAAATGGTAATACGGTTGGTAGTACAATAACAAATTGTTATAATACAGGAAATGTCAGTGCAACAAATCAAGGTGGCAATACTTATATACGGAGGGGTTGTAGGAACAGGGAATTTAGAAAATACGACAGTTACAAATTGCTATTATTTAGAAGGTACATGTACAGGTGCAGTAAATTTAAAAGATATAAATGAAACTGCTGAAAGTAGAACAGAAACACAAATGAAAGATATTGATGTACCAGAAGGAACTGCATCATTTGTAGACGAACTAAATGCAGAAAATGAAGAAACAGTTTGGGTAAAAGATACAGAAAATAAAAATAATGGTTATCCAATATTAAAAGAAAATTAAATTTTTAAATAATATTTATAGCTTAACTAAATATTTAATGCACTCTATAAAAAATAAATAAAATAATAAAATTAATTAAAAATAATAAAAAATTTTCTTTAAGGTTTATACTTAAAGAAAATTTTTATATACTTATGATAGCAGTAAAACCCTACAATGTCAAGGAAAAAAAGAAAAGTTTGTCATAAATATTTTTTCGAAAAAATTAAAAAATTTCTTCTTTTTTGAATACAAAAAAATGCTTGTAATTAAGCGGAACCGTGCCTTACAAGCATTTTTGCATTTTCTTTAAGTATAAACCTTAAAGAAAACTTGCAAAGGAGGAAAAAACCTTGAAAAACAAAGGAATAACGCTAATTGCATTAGTAGTAACCATAGTGGTTTTGTTAATATTAGCAGGAATAAGTATAACAGCAGTATTTGGAGATAATGGAATAATAAGCGGAGCACAAAAAGCAAAAGAAAAAACAGATGAAGCTGTAAAAAATGAAAGAAAAGATTTAACAGAGCTTTTTGATGAACTAGATAGTATACTAACAGGAGGAGAAGCAAAAAAAGTAACAGATAGTACGCCAAAAGAATTAGCAGGAAAAGGAACAGAAGAGGAACCATATTTAATAGAAAGTATAGAAGACCTAGTAACATTTTCTAACAATGTAAATGAAGGAAATAGTTATGAAGAAAAGGTAGTAAAGCTAGGAATAAACCTAGATTTTAAGTCAAATTTGTCGTATGTAGATTATACAAGAACAGATTATGGGGATATAAATAAAGCAAATGGTACAGAAGAATTAAAAACAGAGTTAACAACAGGAGGAGGATTTATACCAATAGGAAATGCCGAAAAACAATTTAAAGGAAGTTTTGATGGAGGAGCGCACACTATAAAAAACCTATATATAAATGAAGAAGAAAGTAATTATAT
>CANQGW010000002.1 GCA_947623555.1 uncultured Clostridia bacterium | reverse complement strand
TTGATGATTTCAAAAAATATTGATTTAGCAGTTGTAGCATCAAGACTAGGACATGCTCAAATAACTACTACTTTAAACTTTTATGTTCATCCTGTTCAATCGCATAATAAAGCAGCTGGAGACATATTAGAAGAAATCCTAGTTTAAATAAAAACTCTTTTCAAAATTTCTTGAAATTACTTTTATTTATTTTTAGTTTAACAGCAATTAGAATTGTTAAAGTATGCTATTTATAGCATAAAAATGTAGGGACTGTCCCCAAATTGTCCCCACTTTTGTAAAAATAGATTTTTAATCAAAAAAATAAGAGTCCACAATCTCTTGCGACTCTAATAAAATTTGTGGTTGCGGGGGTAAGACTCGAACTTACGACCTTCGGGTTATGAGCCCGACGAGCTGCCAACTGCTCCACCCCGCGATATTTCTTTGATTTTTAAACTATTTATTAGTATACTGCTTTTTGATTATATTGTCAATACATTTTATTTAAATTGTCTCAAAAGTATGAAAGAAATAGTTTTTATTTATTTCTAATTTTTATGCTACCGTTGAAAATTTTCAATTTATGTGATATATTTAAATAACTTTCTATTACAATTAAGGAGCAAAATTAATGCAAAGAATTTTAAGTTATTTAAGAAAAACAATTGAAACATATAGTATGATAGAAGAAGGGGATAAAATAGCAGTTGGGCTTTCTGGTGGTAAAGATTCTTTTACTTTACTTATGGGGCTTAAAGCACTTCAAAGGTTTTACCCTAAACATTTTGATTTAATTGCAATTACTGTTAACCCTGGTTTTGAATTTTTTGATTCTAATTTTTTAAAAAATAAATGTGATGAAATTGGTGTTACTTATATTGAAGAAATTTCACATATAAAAGAAATTGTATTTGATATAAGGAAGGAGCAAAATCCATGTTCTTTATGTGCTAATTTGCGTAGAGGAATTATTAATTCAGTAGCCATTTCTAATAACTGTAATAAAATTGCTCTTGGGCATAATCAAGATGATGCATTAGAAACATTTTTACTTAACTTTTTCTATGCAGGAAATTTATCAACTTTTGCCCCTATTAGTTTTATGGATCGATCTAAAATAACTTTAATTAGACCTCTTATTGACACTCCTGAAAAAGAAATAAGAAAATTCGTAAAGCGTAATAATGTTGCAGTAATGAACAAAGTTTGCCCAATGGATGGATATTCTAAAAGGGAAGATATGAAAAATATGATTTTAAATTTAGAAAAAGAAATTCCTACTATTAGAGCAAATATGACTGGTGCTATTAAAAGAGCTAATATTAATGGTTGGAAAGAATTTAATAATAAAAAATAAGTATATAATAATTTAAATTATTATATACTTATTTTTTTATTTATTAATTCTTGCGTTAACATAATTTAGAGAATGGCTTCTTATTAACTCCATTTTTTCTTTAGTTTCTGGATTCTTATAATTAATTTTATCAATATGTTTATTTATTAAATTATTTTCCATAATTAATTTTAACCCTGTTACATAATTAAAATCAAAAATTAAAGCTAAATGTGAAATCCAAAAGTCTATTGGTGTAATCCTTTGACTATTTACTATTACCTTATTATTCATAAAATCTTGAAATATTTTTTCTGTAATAGTTCCATTTTCTATTTCATCTTTATTCCACAAATATAAAAATGATTGTGTATCTTCATCTTGGCACACTCTAAATATATCAGTTTTGTCTGCATCTCTAATAATTTTAGCATGTAAAAGTTCTTTTTCAGTTAATCCATCTTCTATTGCAAGTTTATTATGGTTTGCAATTGCTTTATAAATAATATTATCATATTGCGCATCTTTTATAAAATCCCTTATTTTATTTCTTTCAAATAATATTTCTACACCTAAACTTGCATGGTCTACTGTTTTAGAATCTCTAAAATCATTATATTTTGCTGCTTGTTCAAACCTTCCTATATCATGTAAAAGTGCAATTAATTTAGCTAAATTAATATCTTCTTCTGAAAGGTTTAAATCTTTTGCAATATGCTCTGCTACATCAACAACATGATAAGTATGAATTATTTTTAATTTTATTTTTTCTTGTTTTTCATCAAAATCTTGTAAAAAATTTTTAAAAGTTTCCTGTGCTAACTTAAAATCTATCATTTATTCTCCCTCTTTTATGCCTGCAAATTTTTTCATTGCTATTTCTAAATCTTGTAATTTTTTATCTGCATCTTCTAAACTATTTCCTTTTACACCCATATAAAATTTTATTTTTGGTTCTGTACCAGATGGGCGAACACAGCACCAACTATCATTTTCAAGGTCATAATATAATACATTTGATTTTGGTAAATTGGTATTTTCTATTTTTTCAGAATTAGTGTATTTTATAGTTTGTGCCTCGTAATCTCCAACAGATAAAACAGTATTTTCTCCAATTTTGCTTGGCACATTATTTCTCATAGTTTCCATCATTTGCTTAATTTGTTGTGCCCCTTCTTGACCTTTTAGAGTAAGTGAATATTGTTTTTCTTTATAATATCCATATTTTTTATACATTGCATTTAAAGCATCTAAAAGTGTCATGCCTTTTTGTTTATAGTAGCATACCGCTTCACATAAGGTCATTACTGCAACAATGCCATCTTTGTCCCTTGCATGTGTTCCTATAATGCAACCATAACTTTCTTCATAGGAATATAAACATATATATTCATTGTTATTTTCCTCAAACTGGCGAATAATTTTTGCTATGTTTTTAAATCCTGTTAATGTAGAAAATAGTTTTACATTATACTCTTTTGCAATTGCATCTGTTAAGTTAGATGACACTATTGTTTTAATTATTGCACCATTTGTAGGTAATGTGCCGTTTTCTTTTTTTTGAGATAATATATATTCTGCAATTAAATTTCCTGTCATATTACCATTAAATCCAACATATTCACCTGTTTTATCATCTTTTACATATACACCTAATCTGTCTGCATCTGGATCGTTTGCTAAAACTATATTTGCGTCTTTTTCTTTTGCTAATTTTAAAGCTAATGTAAATGCTTTTGGATCTTCTGGGTTTGGATAGTCTACTGTTGGAAAGTTGCCATCTGGATCTTTTTGCTCTGGCACTATATAAACATTTTCAAATCCTAATTCTTGTAATATTGCTTGTACTAAATTTTTGCCTGTTCCATGAAGTGGAGTATATACTATTTTTATATCTTTTTGCATTTTATCTATTGCTTGCTTATTTACTACTAATTTTTTTAATTCTTCAAGATATTTTTTATCTATTTCTTCCCCAATTACATTGTATAAACCTTTTTGTATAGCTTCGCTTTTTTCCATGGTTTTAATAGTATTAAAATTTGTAACATTATTTACTTTGTCTATTATTTCTTTATCTGTTGGTTCAACAATTTGTGCTCCATCTTCCCAATAAACCTTATATCCGTTATATTCTGGTGGATTATGGCTTGCTGTTACAACAATTCCTGCTATACAACCTAAATTTCTAACTGCAAAAGAAAGTTCAGGAGTTGGCCTTAAGCTATCAAATCTATATGTTTTTATTCCATTTGCATTTAAGCATAATGCTGCTTGCTCACTAAATTCTTGTGACATTCTTCTAGAGTCATAAGCAATAGCTACGCCCCTATTTTGCATGCCTTTTTCTATAATATAGTTTGCTAGCCCTTGAGTTGCTTTAGTTACTGTATAGCGGTTCATTCTATTTGTACCTATGCCAATAACTCCCCTTAAACCAGCTGTTCCAAACTCCAAATCTTTATAAAATCTATCTTCTATTTCTTTTTCGTTTGCTTTTATGCTTCTTAATTCTTGTTTATCTTCTTCTGAAATTGCAGGGTCATTAAGCCACTGTTCATATTTTTCTTTATATAATTCCATTCTTTTTTCCTTAACAAATAATATTTAGGTTTTTAAAATGGTTTTACCTATAAACCTTTAATTTAAATGATGAAAATTATTGTATAAGTTTCTTGCTGTTTCTGGGCTATCTACTCCAGTTGCATTTTTTACTGGTGCAAATTCTTCTTCCCTTTTTACTCTTAAAACTAACATATCTGGAATAAGTGAAAATGCATCAAATAAAAATGACTCAAATTTATAAGCATTAGGTTCTTCTGGTTTTATAACTTCGCCATTTTCATTTGTATAACTTGCTTTTTTAAATGCTGCATGATATGGAAGTTTATTATTTGCTAATTCTTCTAATATTTTAATATTAAATTGATTACACAATATATGAGCTTCACCATATAATAGCTGTCCATTTTCATCTTTTGCATTTGCCATTTCTTCAGATATTTCTATATATTCTATTACATTAGGTCTTCCGTCTTTTTTGCAAAACACTCCTACTTTTTCTTGTGGATTTGCTTTTACTAAACTTTTACATGCTACTAGCATATTCTTTTCTGTTGCTAGACCTGTTAATACTGGATCTATAGGTTTTACCAATACATTATCTACTCCGCCAATAAATACCCATTCAATACCTTTTTCTTGCATGCTATATATAACCCCATTTTTTCTCATTGCTTCAAATACTCCGCCATGTCCATCTGGAGCTAATTTTGGCATTCTTTCTTCATCAAGCAATACTTTTCCATTTGTGTTTATCATTGGTAAAGTTCCTTGTTTAAAAAATTGTACTGCCTCTTTTGGATAGCCAAAATAATTATTTTTTTCAAAAAATGCAACAGTTTCTTCATGATTTTCATCACTTGTCATTAAATACCATGGAATAACTACCCCATATTTTTCTCTTGCTAATTTAAAATTGTCACATAAAATTTCAAAAATGCTTTTATGTGATGCTAAACCAATATCATACGTTCCTTTTGGTCCTGAATGGCCTAGTCTAGTTCCTTGACCTCCTGCCATAGTAACAACTGCTAGTTTTCCATTTTTTATTTCTTCTTCTCCAATTGTAGTATATTTTTCTAATTCTTCTTCTGATAATTCTTCTTTTGAAACATGTGAAATTGGCTCTATTTTTGCTCCTTCATAATTAGGTTGAGTTTTTGTACTATTATATAAGTCTTGTAATTGTTTGAAATCCATTGTTAGTAATTCATCTAACAATTGATTTTTTTTGTTTTCTGAAAGTGTTTCATAAAAATTAAGTAAATGTTCTTGTCCATATTTTTCAAGCTTTTCTTTTACCATTAATAACTTTTCTTCCATTTAAAAATATTCCTTTCTTTTTATTTACTTATATATTATATGATATCTTCTTTTTAGTCAAATTATTTTTAATACCATATTAGAAAAAATTCTTTAAGTTTTACACTTAAAGAATTTTTTCATTAATTAAATAATTTCTTCTTTTTTATATCCATCAAAGACCTCATAAATTTCTTTTTCACCAGATGTATTAAATACCTTATCATGCGCATCTAATATTTTAACAATATTATTATTAAATTCTGTCATTTCAAAAAAATTAATTATTTTTAAAGAAGAAATTTGATTCTTTTCGGTCCATTTTTCTACGTTATAATTATTTATTTGTATATAATTTATATTTCCATTTATTAAAATAATATTCTTTCCTTTTATATTTATTTCTTTTTTTAACTTTTTTTCTACTTCTGCATATTTTGTACTATTTATGTTTTCCCATGAAATTGATAATATTTTTTCTTTATTTTTTAAATTTAATTTTCCTATTAAAGTTTCTATGTTTTGTTTTATATTGTTTTCAAAAATAGTAACTATTTTTGTATCTTTATCTATTTTGCTACTAATATAGGGTAAAATCATTGTAGCTAAATGCCAGTCACTTACATAAAAGCTACACAATTTTTCTATTTTTTTATTTTTTATTTTCATTTTAAACAGCCCCCTATTTATTATTTACTACATGGAAAATTTTACCATTTACATTGTAAAAAATCAAGTTGTTTTCGCAAAAATCGTATGTTAAATTTCGACATTTTATCATTTAAAATATTTTTTCATTATTAGTATAAAATTTTTAAAAGTGTTAATAATTGTATTAAATAAAAATATTTGATATACGGAGGAAAAAAATGAAATCTTTCAAAAATTTAATATGTTTTCATAAAATGAAACCATTTTTGGTAATAAGTTTTTTACTTGGAATATATATATTTATTTGTGCTATTTCTTATGTAAGTGCTGTTTCTAGCGATATTGCAAATAGTGTTTTCCGTTTACATGTTATTGCAAATAGTGATTCTGATGAGGATCAAAATTTAAAATTAAAAGTGCGTGATGAATTAATTTCATATATGAATGAGCTTGCTAAAGACTGTTCTTCTAAACAAGAGGTTATGCAAATAGCAAATGAAAATTTAGATGAATTTAAAAAAATTGCACAAGATGTAATTTATGAAAATGGATTTAACTATAATGCTACCGTAGAAGTTACAAATAGCAGTTTTCCTACTAAATATTATGGCGATATAGCTCTTCCTGCTGGAAGTTACGATGCTTTAAAAGTAAAAATAGGAAGTGCCGAAGGTAAAAATTGGTGGTGTGTAATGTTTCCACCTTTATGCTTTGTAGATGTAAGCTCTGGTGTTGTTCCAGAAAGTTCTAAAAAAGAAATAGAAGAAAATTTAAATAGTGAAGAATATAGTTTGGTTAGTCAAGATGACTCACAAACAATTACTTTTAAATTTAAACTTATCGAGTTTTTTCAAAATTTAAGATTAGGTCTACAATAAATTATATCATACGGCATGCAAATGCCGTTTTTTTGTTTTACACATTAATTACTTGCCAAATAAACTAAATTATGGTATAAACGTATTTGGAGAATAAAAGTTGGAGGTAATTATCTTGGATAAATTAGTCATTCACGGTCCTACAAAACTAAAAGGTGAAGTAACTATTAGTGGCGCAAAAAATGCTGCTGTTGCTATTTTACCTGCTACATTATTAATTGATGGGGTTTGTAAAATTGAAAATTTACCCAATATTAGTGACGTAAAAATGTATTGCAAAATATTGCAAGAGTTAGGTGTAAAAATTAAATGGATTACAGAAAATGAGGTTGAAATAGATTCTAGAAATATTAATTGTACTCAAGCACCGCTTGACATGACTAGCAAATTTAGGGCTTCTTATTATTTATTAGGTGCTTTACTTGGTAGATGTGGTACAGCAGAGGTAGGTCTTCCTGGTGGTTGTAATTTGGGTGCAAGACCAATTGACCAACATATTAAGGCCTTTGAAGCATTAGGTGCTAAAGTAGAAGTAGCTCAAGGTAAAATTACAGCTAAAGTAAAAAAATTAGTTGGTAATTCTATTTATATGGATATCGTTTCTGTTGGAGCTACTATTAATGCTATTTTAGCTTCAGTTTTAGCAGAAGGAACTACTACTATTGATAATGCTGCCAAAGAACCACACATAGTTGATGTTGCGAATTTTTTAAATACAATGGGAGCAGATATTCGTGGTGCTGGTACTGATGTTATAAAGATTAATGGTGTTAAAAAATTGCATGGAAAAGCTAGCTATTCAGTTGTTCCTGATCAAATAGAAGCTGGTACTTTTATGCTAGCTGCTGTCGCCTCTAGAGGAAATATTTTAATTAAAAATTGCATACCTGAACATTTAGACTGTATCACTGCTAAAATTTTGGAAATTGGTGGAAGCGTAGAAGATTATGGTGATAGCATCCGTGTAAGTATGAATAAAAGGCCAAATAAAGCAATAGTAAAAACGTTGCCTTACCCTGGCTACCCTACAGATTTACAGCCACAAATTGGTGTTGTGCTTGCTATTGCAGAAGGTACAAGCACTATTCATGAAAGTATATGGGAGTCTAGATTTCAATATTCTTTTGAATTAAATAAAATGGGAGCTAAAATTACTGCACAAGGAAAAACTGCCATTTTTGAAGGTGTAAAGGATTTAAATGGTGCTCCAGTATATGCAACTGACTTAAGAGCAGGAGCTGCATTACTTATTGCTGGTATTATTGCAGATGGTGAAACACAATTATATAATATTGAGCATATTGATAGAGGTTATGAAGATATCGAAGAAAAATTCAGAAGTTTAGGAGCTAATATTGAAAGAGTAACTGAACCAGATGAAAAATAAACAAAAGCAAGGGATGAACTAAATTTATGTTTAAATTTTGTAGCTTATATAGCGGTAGTAGTGGAAATAGTTTATTTTTAGAAACAGAAAATACAAAAATTTTAATAGATGCAGGTCAAAGTGCAAAAAAAATTGAAAATGCACTAAATACTATAAATGTAAATATACAAGATATTGATGCCATTTTAATTACACATGAACATTCAGACCATATTAAAGGGCTACCTGTACTGTCTAAAAAATTTAAACTTCCTATATATGCAAACCAAGAAACTTGGGAAGCTATGCCAGAAGTAACATCACAAGTAGAAAATAAAAATCAAAATTTATTTTATGTAAATGAAAATTTTGATATTGGTGACCTAAAAATTTTTCCATTTTCTATCCCTCATGATGCTGCAAACCCTTGTGGTTTTAATATTTTTTATAAAAATAAAAAGATTAGTATTGCAACAGATTTAGGACATGTTGATTCTACTATCATTAAAAATTTAGAAGGTAGCTCTTTTATTTTATTGGAATCAAATTATGATCCAAATATTTTAAAATGTTCTAAATATCCATATTTGTTAAAGCAAAGAATTGCTGGACCAAATGGACATTTATCTAATGAAGCTGCCGGAAAAACTATTTCTTATTTAATGAATAGTGGACTTGAAAATGTAATGCTTGGACATTTAAGTAAGGAAAATAATTTTCCAGAGCTTGCTTATAAAACAGTAATTGATGAGCTTTGCTCACAAAATTTTAATGAGAATAATATTAAAATTGGTGTTGCAAACCGTTATGAACCAACTGCTGTTTTAAATTTACAATAACAAATAATTGTAGAAGAGAATTATTTAAAAAAAAGAAAAAATTGCAAAAAAGATACATTGGGGGCACTTTTTTAAATATTCAAAAAATTTTGTATAATTTAGGGGAATTATAACAAGTTAATAAATCTCTTCTACAAAAATAAAATCAAAATCAGTTATTCTATAGAGATTTTTTTTAAAATTTGTTTTGCTAAAAATTTAGAAATAAAATATTTAAAAATAAAATATAAAAAAATAAAAAATAAAATTTGAAATAACATAATTATTGCCTTTCTTTATTGCTTAAAATGTATTTTTATATTACTACCATATTTTACATTTGTCAACAAAAACTTTAGGACAATATTTGACAAATTATGACAGATGTTATCATTCCAGCCAAATCTGCAAGTAGTGCTGCCACTAGCACAAAGCGGATTTTTTTTATTTTTACACATGCTGTATAAATTGCAATTGTATAAAATGTAGTTTCAGTAGATCCCATAATTGTAGATGCTATTTTTCCTATCATACTATCTACACCATATTTTTGCATAATATCAATAGCAACTCCCATAGATGCACTTCCTGATATTGGTCTTAACATTGCAAGTGGAAGTACTGCACTAGGAATTTTTAAAATATTTGTAACTGGTGAAATAATATTAATAATAAAATCAATAATTCCAGAGTTACGAAGTAAGCCAATTGCTAAAAAAATTCCTAAAAGTGTTGGAAATAATTGAATTACTATTTCAATTCCTTCTTTTGCTCCATCTAAAAAAATATCGAATACCTTTTTCTTTTCTTTTAGCCCATAAATAACAATAAATAATATAATTAAAGGAATTGCTGATGCTGACAAGAAATTTACCATATTATTTTTAAAACCTTTTCATAAAAATTTTTGTTGCAGTAACTCCAACAATTGCAGCTACTATTGTTGCTACCCATACTTGCAAAATAATGCCACTTGGTGATGTGGAGTTTAGCGAGCTTCTTATAGCAATAACATTTGTTGGTATTAATTGAATAGAAGCTGTATTAATTACTATAAACATTGCCATACTATTTGTTAAAGTATCTTTTTTAGGATTATCTTTTTGCATAGTTTTCATTGCTTTTAATCCTAGTGGAGTAGCAGCATTTCCAAGCCCTAATAAATTGGCAATTATATTCATTGAAATTTCTTCATGTGCCTCACTTTCTTTTTTTATTTCTGGAAACAGAAAGCAAATTAATGGATGCAAAAGTTTTGCTAATTTTTGCATTATAGAGGTCTTTTTTGCAATTTCAATAATTCCATTCCACAAACATATAGTACCAAAAAATGTAATTGTTAAGCTTACTGCAGATTCCGCAGAGTCAAATATACCGTTACTAATATTTTCTATATTTCCACTAATAAAAGCATATATAATAGAAATGATAATAAAAACCGGCCAAATAATATTAAGCAACTATTTCACCACTTTTCTATAATAAAATTGTTGTTTTTTATTATAAATAAAAAATTTGTAAATTTTTATTTATAATAATATTAAAGATTATGAATAAAGTAATATTTAAAATTAAAAGGCTAGTATCTTTTTTATACTATTCCCTTGCTACTTTATTTATGTTAAAATTTAATTTTTATATTTTATTGTTTTTCGACAATTTTTTCATTTTTTTAGACAAAAAATGACAGATTTTGTTAATTTTTGTTGCATTTAAAGGTTTTCTATGATAATATTATTTTATAATAAATTGTCGAAAATTGTTGTTTTTAAGGAGGAGTTTTATGAAATCTACTGGAATTGTTAGAAGAGTGGATGAACTTGGAAGAGTAGTTATACCAATTGAATTAAGAAATAAATTTGGAATTGCAGAAAAAGATCCAATTGAAATATATGTGGACGGTTCTTCTATTATTTTAAAGAAATATGAACCAAATTGTATTTTTTGTGGAAATTCAAAAAAGTTATTAGAATACAAAGGAAAATTAGTTTGTGATAAATGCCTATCAAAACTTTCCGATATCAATGTTGAAGATTAACAAGTAATAAAATTTAATTATTTTAAAATGAAAAAGTATTTTATTATTTTATAACAATAATAAAATACTTTTTTCTTATTTATTTTAAAAAAAATTGATAAATTTCATTTTTAGGTACATTTCTATCTTTAGCTATTTGTTTTATAATATCTTTTTTCTCCAAGCCTTGTTTTTCATATATCAAGTAATGCTCTTCAATACTTAATTTGCTAAAATCTTGCTTTTCTTCATTTAGTACGTTATTTAAATCTAATATTATTACATATTCACCTTTGGGCTCTACGCATAATTCAATTAATTCTTCTATAGTTCCTCTCAATTTTTCTTCATGAATTTTTGTAAGTTCTCTTATTATGCACGCATTTACATTACCTATTATATTTAAAATATCTTCTAAAGTATTTTTCAATTTATGGGGTGCTTCATATAATATAACTGTTTTGTGTTCTTTTTTAATTTTTTCTAATGTCTCTTTTCTATTTTTTTTATTTAACGGTAAAAAACCAAAAAATGAAAATTGTGTAGTAGAAATACCAGATACAATTAAACTATTAATTAGTGCGCATGCTCCTGGTATTGGAATTATGTTAATTTTATGTTTAATTGCACTTTTTACTATTTCCTCCCCCGGATCAGAAATTCCTGGTGTTCCAGCATCTGTTACAATTGCTATGTTTTTACCATCTAATACCATTTTAATTAATTCTTCTGTTTTTGTTTGTTCATTATGTCTATGATAACTAATTAATGATTTAGTAATTTCAAAATGATTTAACAATTTTAAAGTATGCCTTGTATCTTCTGCTGCAATTAAATCTACTTCTTTTAGTACTTTTAACGCTCTAAAAGTAATATCATCTAAATTTCCAATTGGTGTTGCCACCAAATAAATAATACCTTTCATATAATACTCCATTTCATTTATTATATATTTTTAAAACTTCTTGTGTATAGTTTCCGTCATCATCATATACATATATTGGTTTACATAACTTAAGTGATGCTTTCGCATTTTTTACTGCTTTTATTAAAACTAAATTTGGCTCTTTTTTTATATTGGGTTGCACAAATTTTAATACTTTTGGTTCTAATTTATGTTTACATAATTGTAAAAATATTTCTGATAATCTTTCGGGTTTATGAACCATATAAAGACTTCCTTTATCTTTTAATAAATATTGTGATATTGAAATAAAATCATCTAAACTTGCAGTTATTTCATGTCTTGAAATCAGTTTTGCTTTGTTTATGTTAACTGCTCCTGTTCCTTTCTTTTTATATGGAGGATTTGTTACAATTACATCAAAATAGTTTTCTGTATATATTTTTTTCAAGTTTTTTATATCTTCACAAATAATATTTATATTTTTTTCTAAATGATTTAGTGCAACACTTTTTTTTGCCATATTTGCTACGTTCTCTTGTATTTCCACTCCTGTAATATTAGCATTTATTATTTTTGCTGATAATAAAATTGGTAATATACCAGTTCCTGTTCCTAAATCTATTATTTTGCTATTTGGCTTTATTTCTTTTGCAAAATCAGAAAGTAATACACTATCCATTCCAAAACAAAAACCGTCTGTATTTTGAATAATTTTTAAATTATTAATTTCTAAATCATCTATTCTCTCATTTTTTTCTAATTTCATATTTTCTCCTATTTTTCTATTTATATTACTATATCACAAATTATCACGTTTTTAAAATATTTTCATAAAATATTATTAAAAGGAGACTATATGGAAGATAAAAATAGGCATGAAAAACTTGATTTTAAACAAAGAAAAGAGAATGTATGCCATTCTCTTTTTGAAGTAGAACATTTTTTAAAAAATATTGGTAATCTAGCTAAAGGGCTTAAATTGTATGATATTTTAAAAAAATAAATTAAGCTTCTATGTTTTGAGCTTTATTGCTTGTTTCTGATTTATTTTCATTTCTTACAAAAACATCTTTTAATGTAAGTTGTTTATCTTTAAATTCTTGATTTTCTTTTCCATTAACTAATATTTTTACACCATTAATTTCATTTAATTCAGTCATAGTATTTGCAATAGAATAAACACTAGCACTTTCCGCTTCTGCACCACTTAAATGATTTGCTATAAATTCGTTTGAAAAATCAATATATAATATATCTCCTTTTAATTCGGCTTTTAAAATTTTTGCTTCTGAAGGTATAGTAGATTGCAAATTTTCATTTTTAGGACCTTCCATTAATAAATTAAGTAATGTGATATATGGGTCGCTAATCATCTTATTTATGTCTACCATTCTTCCTTCCGGCATTAATTCTTTAGTTTCTTTATTTTGATAATATAAAGTTACTATAGTTTGTTTCATTTGCTCATCACTAATTTCTTCTTGTGGCTGTATTTCAGCTGTTTCCTTTTGTGAATTATTTTGCATAATAAAGTATATTCCTCCCCCTGTTAGTAACAAAATAACTAAAATTACAATAATAATTAATACTTTTCTATTCATATTAATCCTCCTTTTTTAAACTTGTACTACTGCTTCTATTGTTATGCTATATAAAAAAGTTTAGAACTAAATGTAAAATGTTTTTCTTACTTATTGGTCACTTGAATTGACTTTTGCTGGTAAATATAGTAAAGTATATCTTACTTAAAAAAATGAAATTATTATATAAGGAGGATAGTTTTATGACAAAAATTAAAGATCCAATTAGTTTTCTTTCACATGCTATTGGTGCAGTATTATCAGTTGTAGGTTTGGTTTTTTTAATTATTTATTCTGCATTATATGGTGAAGGTGCTTGGGATATTGTATCTTTTACTATTTTCGGTGCCTCACTCATTTTATTATATACATTTAGTAGTTTATATCATTTATTAAATTTAAAAGAGTCTGGAACAAAACTATTTCGTAAATTTGATCATATTATGATTTATATTTTTATTGCTTCTAGTTACACCCCTATTTGTTTAGGACCATTAAGAGGCGGCTGGGGTTGGAGTATTTTTGGTGTTATATGGGGGCTTGCTATATTTGGAGTTTTTTTAACTATTTTTTGGCTAAATGCCCCTAGATGGCTTACTACCGGTCTTTACCTTGCTATGGGATGGACAGTTATTATAGCCACATATCCTTTAATTACCACATTTATTTCTTTACATGCATTTAGTTCACTTATATGGCTTCTTGTTGGTGGAATTTTTTATACAATTGGTGGAATTTGCTATGGTTTGAAATGGCCAAAATTAAAAAATAAATATTTCGGTTTTCATGAGCTTTTTCATATTTTTATTTTGCTTGGAAGCCTATGTCATTTCATATTTATATTTTGTTATTTACTATATATTTAATAATTTTAGTTGTAAAATATTGACAATTATATTTAATTGTGTTATTATAGAGAAAGCAGTTTTTTTATTGCGAAGCTCTATAGTTCAAATGGAAGAACACTTTGTATCACTCGGTAATGGCAATTTATAAATTAAATCTATCTATTAGGTAGTTTTTTCCCTTTCAGACACACTCTCTCCGATCCCTTTTATATAGATGCCATTTTGTTGATATGAGAAATGTCGGTTCGAATCCGGCTGGAGCTGCCAAAGCAGAGAATTATTTTCTCTGCTTTTCTTTTGTTTTTATTTTTATAATACAAGTAAATTGGCGTGTGTTTCCCACTAATTAACATTGACAAAATGAACTTTTTTTTATAAAATTAAAATTGTTATTTAACTAATATTTTTCATAAAATTAAGATAATGAAAAGCACATGAAAAGAGGAGATATTTTATGGAACAATTATTACATGTTGGATTAGATGTAGGCTCTACAACAGTTAAAATTGTTATAATGGATGAAAATTTAAATACCTTATATACAGATTATCAAAGACATTTTTCAGATACAAAAAATACTATTTGCAATGTATTAGAAGATTTAGCAGGTAAGTATGAAGATGCTCAATTTACTATTGCTCTTACGGGTTCTGGTGCTATGAGTGCTGCTAAATTTTTGGATTTACCATTTATTCAAGAGGTAGTTTCTTGTAAAAGGGCAGTAGAAAAATACATTCCTCAAACAGATGTAGTAATAGAACTTGGTGGTGAGGATGCTAAAATTATTTATTTTGATAAATCAATTGAGCAACGTATGAATGGTACCTGTGCTGGTGGTACAGGTGCATTTATTGATCAAATGGCATCTCTTTTACATACTGACCCTACTGGCTTAAATGAACTTGCTAAAAATCATACAATGATTTACCCAATTGCTTCAAGATGTGGAGTTTTTGCTAAAACAGATATACAACCACTTTTAAATGAAGGTGCTGCAAAAGAAGATATTGCCGCTTCTATTTTTCAAGCAGTTGTAAATCAAACTATTAGCGGACTTGCTTGTGGAAGACCTATTCGTGGAAAGGTTGCTTTTTTAGGTGGCCCTTTGAATTATTTATCTGAACTTCGAGCACGTTTTATTGAGACATTACATTTAGAAGGTGACGCTATTATTATTCCAGAAGAAGCTCATTTATTAGTTGCTAAAGGTGCAGCTATTGATTCTACTTTTTCTGCTCACCCTATAAGTGTAGAAAAATTAAGAAGTAAAATTGAAATGCTTCGTATTTCTCATGATGATACATCACATCCTCTTTCTCCTTTATTTTCTATTGATGCAGAATATAATGAGTTTAAAGAAAGGCATAGCAAAGAAACTGTAAAAAAAGGAGATTTAGCTTCATACGAAGGTGATGTTTTTGTTGGTATTGACGCAGGTTCTACTACTACAAAACTTGTTGTAATAGATAGAGAAGGAACCCTTTTATATTCATTATATGGAAGTAACGAAGGTAACCCTCTTCAAAGTGTTATTAATATGCTTAAAAAACTATATAATGAAAAGCCTAAAAATGCTATTATTCGTTATAGCGGTGTAACAGGTTACGGAGAGAAGTTAATTCAAACTGCATTAAATGTAGATTTAAACGAGATTGAAACAATTGCCCATTTTACAGCTGCAAAAGAATTTTTACCTAATGTTACAAGTATTGTAGATATTGGTGGACAAGATATGAAATATATTCGCATGAAAAATGGTGCTATTGATAATATTATGCTTAATGAGGCTTGCTCTTCTGGATGCGGATCTTTTATTGAAACTTTTGCAAAAAGCCTAAATTTATCTATTGATGAATTTGTTAACTCTGCACTAGAAGCTCGTAAACCAGTTGATTTAGGCTCTCGTTGTACAGTTTTTATGAACTCTAAAATTAAGCAAGCTCAAAAAGAAGGTTATTCTGTTGGAGACATTTCCGCAGGTCTTTCTTATTCTGTTATAAAAAATGCTATACAAAAAGTTATGAAAGTAAGAGATGTAAAAACATTAGGAGCACACATTGTTGTTCAAGGTGGTACTTTTTATAATGATGCTGTTTTAAGGGCTTTTGAATTAATTGTTGGAAGAAATGTAGTAAGACCTGATATTGCAGGTTTAATGGGTGCTTATGGTGTAGCACTTCTTGCTAAAGAACAATATGAAGCAAATATGGATATGGAATATGTTTCTACATTAGCTAAAATTGATGATTTAAATAATTTAAAAATTGATATTAGTTACGTTCGTTGTAATGGATGTGAAAATCACTGTTTATTAACTATTAATAAATTTAATAATGGCACTAAATATATTTCTGGAAATCGTTGTGAAAAAGGTGCTGGTATTGTAGATTCTGACAGAAAAGATTTACCTAATTTAATTAAATATAAATATGATAGAATTTTCGGATATACACCACTAGAAGAAAACATGGCCCCTCGTGGAATTATTGGTATTCCTAGGGTTTTAAATATGTATGAGGATTATCCATTTTGGTTTACATTTTTAACTAATTTAGGATTCCGTGTTGTTTTATCAGAAAAAAGTAATAGAAAAACATATGAAAAAGGTATGGAAAGTATGCCTTCAGAGTCTGTTTGCTTTCCAGCAAAACTTTCACATGGTCATATTGTAGGTCTTATTAAACAAGGAATAACTACTATTTTTTATCCTTGTATGCCTTATTCTAGAAAGGAATATGAAAAAGCCGATAATCACTACAATTGTCCTATTGTTATTTCATATTCTGAAGTTTTAAAAAATAATGTGGAGGAATTAAAAGATAAAAATATTAAATTTTTAAATCCCTTTTTACCTTTTGACCCTAAAACATTGGCAGAAACTATTTTAAATTTGCCAGAATTTCAAGAATATAATTTTACTAAAAAAGAACTTATAGAAGCTGCAAAAAAAGCTGAAGAAGAATATCAAAATTGTAAAAATGACATTAGAAAAAAAGGTCAAGAAACTTTAGATTATATGAATAAAAATAATTTAAAAGGTATTGTTTTAGCAGGTCGCCCTTACCATGTAGACCCAGAAGTTAACCATGGTATTGATACATTAATTACAAGTCTTGGATTATGTGTACTAACAGAAGATAGTATTAGTAACCAAACTGAAGTAAAAAGGCCTATTCGTGTAGTTGATCAATGGGTATTCCATGCAAGGCTTTATGCAGCTGCCGATTTTGTTGGAAAACATGATAATTTAGAGCTTGTTCAGCTAAATTCTTTTGGTTGCGGTGTAGATGCTGTAACTACTGATCAGGTTGAAGAAATATTGCGTAGTTATAACAAGATGTACACATTAATAAAAATAGATGAAATCAACAATTTAGGTGCTGTTCGTATTCGTATACGTTCTTTGCTTGCAAGTATGAAAAAACGTGAGTTAAATAAAGACGTAGAAAAAGGAACAGGTAATTATGAAGTAAATAAAAAAATATTTACTAAAGATATGAAAAAAGATTATACTATTTTAATTCCTCAAATGGCTCCAATACATTTTGAACTTTTAGAATCTGCTGTACGTTCTTGTGGATATCATGTAGAATTATTAAGGGAATGTACTCAACATACAGTTGAAACAGGATTAAAATATGTTAATAATGATGCATGCTACCCTTCTATTTTAACAACAGGTCAAATGATTGAAGCACTAGAGTCTGGTAAATATGATTTAAATAAAACTGCATTAATTATGTCACAAACAGGTGGTGGTTGCAGGGCTACTAACTACATTGGTTTTATTCGTAAGGCACTTAAAGATGCAGGTTTTGAAAATATTCCAGTTATTTCATTTAATGTAGTCGGTATGGAGAAAATGCCTGGTTTTAAAATTACTATGCCATTAGTAGAAAGATTATTAAAAATGGTAGTATATGCAGACCTTTTACAAAAAATGCTTACCAAAAATAGAGCTTATGAGGTACATAAGGGTGAAACCCAAAAACTATTTGATACTTGGATGGAAAAATGTAAAAAATTATTAGAAAAATCTACATTAAAAGAGTTTAAACAAAGCATTTATGATATGGTAGAAGATTTTGAAAAAATTGAACTTGACACTTCAATAGAAAAACCAAAAGTAGGTGTTGTTGGTGAAGTTTTAATTAAATACCATCCTTTTGGAAATAATTTTGTAGCTGATAAATTAGAAGAAGAGGGTGCAGAAGTAGTTCTTCCAGACTTTATGGGATTTATAAAATTTATTGCTACACATAAAATTACATTTAATGAGCTAATTAAAACAGATAAGGTAAAAGCAAAATTATTTAAAGCTGCAATTAAATTAATTGATTTATTAGAAAAAGATGCAAGAATTGCACTTCAAAATTCTAAAAAGGGATATTTACTTCCTTGCAATATTTTTGAGTTAGAAACAAAAGTAAAGGATATATTATCTATTGGAAATCAAACTGGAGAAGGTTGGTTTTTAACTGCTGAAATGATAGAATACATAGAACATGGAATTCCTAATATTGTTTGTGTACAACCTTTTGCTTGCCTTCCTAATCATGTTGTTGGAAAGGGAGTTATAAAAACTATACGTTCTAAATTCCCTGAAGCTAATATTTCACCTATTGATTATGACCCAGGGGCAAGTGAAGCAAATCAAACTAATAGAATAAAACTTTTAATGACAGTTGCTAAAGATAATTTAAAGAAAAAACAAAAGGAATTAAATGCTATACAAAAAGAAAATGATTTAGAAAAATTAAAAGTATAAAATAAGGAGAATGTAAAAATGAAAAAGGTATCTGTAGTAATTCCTATGTATTATGAAGAAGAAGTGGCAAATGAATGTTATAATAGAATGACTAAAGTTTTATCTTCTATTTCTAATTATACGTATGAAATAATATTTGTTAATGATGGCAGTAAAGATAACACTTTGCCTATTTTAGAAAAAATCGCATCAGAAGATAAAAATGTAAAAGTAATTTCATTTTCTAGAAATTTTGGTCATCAATGTGCTGTTACTGCTGGAATTAAATATGTTACTGGAGATGCCATTGTAATTATTGATGCAGATTTGCAAGACCCACCAGAGCTAATACCAGAAATGCTAAAAAAGTGGGAACATGGATATGAAGTAATTTATGGTAAAAGAAAAACAAGAGAAGGTGAATCTAAATTTAAATTACTTACAGCAAAAATGTTTTATCAGACATTAAATGCTTTATCAGATGTAGAAATTCCTAAAGATACTGGTGATTTTAGGTTAGTAGATAAAAAAGTAATTGACGTAATTAATAGTTTGCCTGAACATAACAAATTTTTAAGAGGTTTATTTAGCTGGGTTGGTTTTAAACAAACACCTTTTGAATATGAAAGAAAAGAGCGTTTTGCAGGTAAAACAAAATATCCATTAAAAAAGATGCTAAAGCTTGCATCTGATGGAATTATTAGTTTTTCAAGTAAACCACTTAAAATGGTAGGTGGGCTAGGAATGCTTTCAGTTTTAGCTTCATTTATTATATTAATATATTCTGTTTTATCATATATTTTTAATTGGAACCATTTAACTGCAGGTTGGACCTCTTTAATGGTAACTATAACATTTTTAGCTGGAATTATTTTAATTTCTCTTTGGATGATTAGCGAATATATTGGTAGAATTTATGATGAGGTAAAAGCAAGACCACAGTATATTATTGATAAAACAATAAATATAAATGAATAATTTTTTATAAAATATAAATTATTTTTAATTAAATAATTTATATTTTATTTAATTATAAGGAGGAAATATGGCAAGCAAAATAAAAAATTGGCTAAAATTAAATTATATTAATATTTTATTATTTATTATAATTTTTATAATAATTGCTCCTTGCTTTTTAGTAGATTATTTAAATGATTTAGATGAAATTTGGAATTATAGTTTTGCTAAAAACATAGCAGACGGGCTTGTTCCTTACCGTGATTTTAATATGCTTCAAACTCCATCACTTCCATTTATAACTGCTCTATTTTTATGTGTTTTTGGTAACGAATTAATTATATCTAGAATACTTGGTATTTTTTTAATTAGTTTTATATTTTTTATTTTATATTTAATTTTAAAAAAATTAAAAGTAAATAATTTCTATATTTTATTTTGTTTATTTTGTTTATTTTGTTTATTAGAAAATTATATTTGTTTAGATTACAATTTTTGTGTACTTGCAATTATTTTAACTTTAATTTATTTAGAAATAAATCATATATATTCAAGCAATTATTATTTTAATAAACCTTTTATATATAATTTTTTACTTGGTACTTTAATGGGATTATCAATTTTATTTAAACAATCAACTGGATTAGTTGTAAGTTTTATTAGTATAATATTTCCTATATTTTTTATTAAAAATAAAATGGATTTTAAAAAATATATTAAAACTACTTTTTATAAAATAGTAGGACTTTGTATTCCAATTATTTTATTAATTATTTATTTATTTTTTAATAATGCTATTTATGATTTTATAGATTATACTATTTTAGGAATTAAAAACTTTACCAGTTTTATATCTTATTTTAATTTAATTTCTTCTACAGATATAACTATAAAATTATTAAGTATTTTATTACCAATATTTCTTTTAATAATTTTTATTTATGCATATATAAAGAAAAATAAAATACTAATTATGTTTTCAGCTTATAGCATCGCATCTACAATTGTTGTTTACCCTATTTCAGATAATATTCACTTTTTAATTGGATTTACACCTACTATAATTTTATTTTTATATTCACTTTTTAATGTATTAAATTATTTAAGAAAGAAAATAAAATATAATAAAAAAATAGGATTATTTTTTTATAAATTTATAACATGTATTTGCTTTTTATTTTTAGTTATACATTTAATAACAGCAATTAGAAATATTATAATTTATTTAAACAATACAAATAAAAATCATACTATAGCACATTATAAATATATTCCTATTTCTACATCACTAGTAAATAATATTAATGAAATTGATAACTATATACTTTCACAAAATAATAATGTATATATTTTGGACTCTCAAGCTTCTACTTATATGATAACTATAGATAGATATTATAAAGATTTTAATTTGTTTTTAAAAGGTAATGTTGGTAGTAAAGGTGAAGAACGGTTTAATTGAAAAAATTCAAAATTTAAAAGCTGGAGAACAAATTCTAATATTAAATGATAAATATTTAAAAAATTGGCAAACTCCAGAAAAAGTTATTGCTTATGTAAAAAATAATTTAAATAAAATAGGAGAAATTAATATATTTGATATTTACGAAGTAAATAATTTTATTTATTAGAGGATTATTATGATGGAAAAACTTAAAAAATTTTTTATTAAAAATAAATATAATATTTTTTTATTTATAATTCTTATTGTTGGAATAGCAATTAGAATTATTAATATTAAAAATTTTCCTAATGCATTAAACGTAGATGAAGCTTCTGCCGGTTATGAAGCCTATTCAATTTTTAAAACAGGCTTTGATAGAAATGGAAATTTTTTACCTGTTTATTTAGTAGCTTGGGGGAGTGGTCAAAATGTATTATTAACATATTTAATTATTCCATTTATAAGCATAATAGGATTAAATACATTATCTGTTAGACTTCCAATGGCTATAGCTGGCTGCATCTCACTATTTATTTTTTACCTTTTATTAAAACAAATTGGAAATAAAAAACTTGCAATTATAGGACTTGCATTTTTTGCTATATGCCCATGGCACATTTTAAAAAGTAGATGGGGACTAGAGTCAAATTTATTTCCTGATTTTATACTATTTTTTATTTATTTTTTAATAAAAGGATTAACCACTAAAAAAAATATATATTACTATATTTCTTTTATAATAGCAGGAATAAGTGCATATAGTTATGGTACATCATTTTTCTTTTTACCAATTTTTATAATTCCTATATTAATTATTTTAATAATAAAAAAAGAGATTACTATTAAAAAAGCTATTGTTTCTTTATTAATAGTAACTTTTATAACTTTGCCACTTATATTATTTGTATTAATTAATACCTTTGATTTACCACAAATAAATTTACCTTTTATGACTATTCCAAGACTAACTACAAACAGATATGAAGAACTTTCATCCATATTTTCTGCTTCTTTTTTACAAGCAAGTATTTTAAATTTTATGCAAAGCTTAAAAATATTATTATTGCAATATGATAATTTACCATGGAATGCAATAAAAGGTATTGGTACTACATACATTTTTTCAATTTTCTTTTTTATAATTGGATTATTTGTTTCTTTTAAAAAGAATATATTAAAAAAATTTGAAATAAAATATCAATATATTTTTAAATTATTTTTTATAGTTAGTATATTATTAATGATAGTATGTGAACCAAATATTAATAGATTAAATATTGTATTTATTCCAATTATTTATTTTACTGTATTAGGAATTTATTTTATTATTAATAATAATAAAATAATATTAACATATTTAATTGGTTTTATTTATATATTATCTTTCTTAATTTTCATACCTAATTATTTTAAGCAAGACTATAACAATTATTATACTTTTGAAAACGATTTAGAAGAAGTTATTCAATATGTAAGCACTATAAAAGATAAAGAAATTTATATTACTAATAAAATTAAAGAGCCATATATTTATGTTTTATTTTATAGCAAATATTCTAATAAAGATTTTTATAAAACTGTAGAATACTATAATCCTAATGACGGATTAAGACAAGTAAAACATTTTGGAAATTATTATTTTATTAATATAAATGAAAATAATATAAAAAAAGATTCGGTAATTTATATTATAAAAAAAGAAGACTTAAATTTATTTAAAAATAATAATTGTAAAATAAAAGAATTTAAAAATTATTTTATAATTGAAAATAAATAAAAATTAAAATTAAAATAAATAAAAATCATTTTCGAAATTATAAAAAAAATAATTTTATTATTAATAAAAATTAAAAATATTGACAATCTAGTATTAAAATTAAGATTTTGAAATTTTAGTATTAGATTGTCAAATTGTAAATGATAATTTGCCATTTTAAAAAATATTTGTAAAAATTATAGTTTTTCTTTTCAGGTAGAATATTTGTAATGTTTTTATGTAAAATTTACTGCGTTTTTCATGTATTTTTGCTTTTCCCACAATTCCGAAATGTTTTTTCGACTTTTTTTGAGAATTTTAAATACTTTTTTTGAGAATTTTATATCATCATCTATATTATTATCCCTTTTCATCACTAATAGGTCCTTTTATGAGATAAAATTCAATTTGACTTTTTGTCTATATATAACAGAAGATCCTATTATCATAATTTTCTTATTTTAATTTATAATATTTTAATTATAAATATTTAATAATTTTATTGTTATATATCTTTATATTTTTATTTTATTATTATAGTAATATTATTTTTATAACAATTCTTTATTTCTTTTTTAATATTTTTTATTTTATTTTTTAATTTTTATTATTCTAATTTTAATATTTTTGTTTTTTATTTTTTATTATTTTAATTTTAATATTTTTATTTTTTAATTTCTGTTAAATAATATTTTAAAATATTTTTTATTCTGAAATATTATTTTAAAATTATAATTCATATTTTTTTATTTAATAATAATTTATATATAAATAATAAAAATGTTTTTTTATTTTATAAATTATATTTTTTATTTAATTTTTTTATCACCAATATATTAATAATAACATTTTTAGGTTCATGGTTTATATTGTCAAAAAGTAATTGATTTTGCAAATTTTTCACTTAAAATCTTCTAGATTTAATTTTTGAAGTCATTTTGTTTTATTGTTACCTTTTTATGTTGCTTTGCTTTTTATTTTTTTATTTTTTTCGATTTTTGTTTTCTTGCTATATTCCGAAGCATTTGGTGTCATTTTTTTGATCTTTTTTTAGCTTTTTTAGGGATCAAATTTTATTCATTATTTATACATAAGTGTTTATTATATAGATATCCCAATTTTGCACACATTTTATGTGTTGCCATTTTGTCAATGTATAAATTCTATTAACTATTTGCTTAAAGCCCTTCTTTAATATTTTTTATTATAATTTTATTTTTATTTATTTTTATAATGTTTATTTTTTATATTTATCATTTTAATTTCTTAATTTTATATTTTTTAATTTACTATTTATATTTTTTTTATTATTATTTTTTATTTTTATATTTTATTTAATATTTTTATTATTTATAATTTTTATGTTTGATATTTTTTATTTTATTATTTTTTATTTTAATTATTTATTATTTTTTTATTTTCATTTTTATTTTCTATTTTTATTATTTTTATTTATTAATTACTTTTATAATTTATTATTTTTTACTTTTTCTATTTTTGATTTTATTTTTATTATTATTAATAATTATATTTTATATAATGTATTTAAATCTTTTTATTATATTATAATAGTACAATTTATGCATGATTATGTTACATTTATATAACTATAACAAATTGTCAATTTTTGCATTCTTATTTGTATATATTTTTTGTTTTTTCACTTTTTTATAAATTATTATTTTTCTATTTCATTTTATGTTTACTGTTTTTTATTTTTCCACTATTTTCATATAAATTTATGTTTTCGTTGATTCCGATGCATTTTGCCCCCTATTTATTTGTCTTATACAGTAAAGATTAAATAAAAGTATGCCATATCTTTTATAAAATTATATTTATAATATTTTTTTATTGCATTTTCTGTAAAACTAAAGTATATTTTGTATTTGTCTTTTTGGTTGGATATTTTAGTGTTTGTTTTTTCCTGTTTTCTATAAAATATTTTTTAGTAATTTTTTATTTATTATTTATTTATTTTAAATATTATTTTTAATATTTATTTTCAATTATTTATTTTTAATATTTATTTTTAATATTTACTTTTAATTATTTATTTTTGATATTTATTTTTAATATTTATTTTTATTTATTTATTTTTTTATATTTATTTTTAAATATTTATCTTTATTTATTCTTATTGACTAAATTATTTTTTATTAATTAAATTTACTATTAATTCAAGTTTCGCTTATATTTTGTTTATAAAGCTTTTTAAATAAAAACATATATAATTTAATGTTAAAACTAAAAAAATTGCTTATACGCTTATTTAAAGCGTTGCCAAAAAAATTTACTTGGCAAAAAAAAATACAGTAAAAATATTTACTGCATCCTTGGCGGAAGCTGAGGGATTTGAACCCTCGCGGCCCTTGCGAACCCTAACAGTTTAGCAAACTGTCCCCTTCAACCACTTGGGTAAGCCTCCAAATTGTTAAATTCCTAAAAAATATAATGGCGGAGAGGGTGGGATTCGAACCCACGGTAGGCTACAAACCTACGCCAATTTTCAAGACTGGTGCCATAAACCAACTCGACCACCTCTCCACAAGTTACGTTACCACGAGCGGTAACAGTATATATATTAGCATATTTTTGCTATACTTGTCAATAGTAAATTTTGGAAAACTGCTATTTTTAAAAGCAAACTTAAATTTAAAAGTAAATTCCATTTTTATGGAATTTACTTTTTTAAGTATCTAGAACTACTATTTTAATAAATTTAATATTCTCTCTAAATCTTCGTTTGTAGAATATTGAATTACAATTTTGCCACTTCTTTTACCTGCATTTAATTTTACTTTTGTTCCAAAAAAACTTTGAAATGTATCTTCTATATCCCTACAAATAGCTTCTCTTCTTTCTTCTTCCTTTTTAGGTATTTTTTTCTTACTTTGTATTTTTTGTTCTATATCTCTAACAGTTTCACCTTTTTCAACAATTCGAAGTGCTGCAGAATATTGTTTATCTGGATCATCAAAACAAAGTAGTGAACGACAATGTCCTTCTGTTAATTTTCCTTCAATTGCAAGTTTCATTACCCTTTCATCTAAATTAAGTAACCTTAATGTATTTGTTACTGTACTTCTGTTTAGCCCTATAGTATCTGCTAATTGTTGTTGTGTCATTCCATAATTATCTAATAATTCTCTAAAACCTTTTGCTTTATCTATTGGGTTTAGGTCTTCTCTTTGTATATTTTCAATAAGTGCTATTTCTCTATTTTTTCTTTCATCGCTTTCCCTTACAATACATGGAATTTCTTTAAGTCCTGCTTTTTTAGATGCTCTCCATCTTCTTTCTCCTGCAACAATTTCATAATAGCCATCCCTCTTTGTTACAATAATTGGTTGAATTACACCATACCTCTCTATTGATTTTGCAAGTTCTTCAATAGATTCTGCAGGAAATGTTCTTCTTGGTTGATTTCTATTTGGTTCTATTTCTATAAGCTTAATATTTTGTACAATTTCTTCACCATCTTTTAGCTTTTTTTCTTCTTCCTTTGTTAACTCATTTTCACTAAATAAGGCCTCTAACCCTCTTCCTAACCCAGTTTTCTTTGCCATCTATATCCATTCCTTTCTTTTTATAATTTAAATAGCATGTTTGCCCTTTGTATTATTTTCGTTGTTTTTTAAAAACTCTTTAACAAATTTATCATAGCTTTTAGCACCTTTAGACCTTGGATCATATACTGAAATAGGCATTCCATAACTTGGTGCTTCGCTTAATTTTACGTTTCTTGGTATTACTGTTTTATATACTTTATTATCAAAATATCCATTTACCTCTTTTACTACTTGATTTGATAAATTAGTTCTAATATCATACATTGTAAGAAGTGCACCTTCTATTTGCAATTCTTTATTAAGATGTTTTTTTACTAAATTAATAGTGTTTAATAGTTGTCCTAATCCTTCTAGCGCATAATATTCACATTGTACTGGTATAAGTACACTATTTGAGGCTGTAAATGCATTTAATGTAATTAAACCTAATGATGGTGGGCAGTCTATTATAATATAATCATAATCATCTTTTATAGCATCTAATTTTTCTTTTAATCTATATTCTCTAGACATCATGGAAACAAGCTCCACCTCTGCACCAGCTAAATTAATATTAGATGGACAAATAAATAAATTCTTTATTTCTGTTTTTTGAATAATATCTTTAGGTTCTACCTCATCACTAATTATTAAATCATAAACAGAAAGTTCTGAATTTCTATTTGCCCCAATTCCACTAGTAGCATTGCCTTGAGGGTCACTATCAATTAATAAAACTTTTTTTCCTCTTTTTGCTAGTAAAGTGCTGAAATTAACTGCTGTAGTAGTTTTACCTACTCCACCTTTTTGATTTGCTATTGATATTATTTTTTCCAAATTTATTGCCTCCATTTATCGATATATTGTTTTATGTAAACCTGCTTTTCATTTAAAAAATTGACATATTAATAATATAAAAATATTTATTATATGTCAATGAAAATTAAAAAATAAGTTAAAATTCTTTTATTTTTATAAATAGTTAAAACTTATATAATCGGCTCTTTTGTAGGAGTACCTGCCTTTCTTGGAAATTTATTAGGTGTATTTTTAATCTTTTTTATAACTATTATTTTTCTTTTTATTTCACTTTCTGGTAAAGTAATAATATCTATTTTTTCTACTTTTCCACCCAAAATATCTATAGCTTTTTTTGCCTCCTCTAATTCATCTTCTACTTCAAAAGCCTTCATACATATACTTTTACCGCCTACCTTTGTAAATGGTAACATATACTCTAATAAAACATTTAATTTCGCAACTGCTCTAGAAGTTACTATATCATACTTTTCTCTTTCATTAGAAACTTTAATATATTCCTCTGCTCTACCATGAACTGCCTGTATTTTATCTAATTTTAAGTTTTGAATAACAGTATTTAAAAATAATATTCTTTTATTTAAAGAATCTAATAATGTAAAAGTTTTTTCATTATACAATATTTTCAATGGAATTCCGGGGAACCCAGCTCCTGTGCCAATATCTAATACCGTATTTTCATCCTTTATATATTCTGATAATGTTAAACTATCAATAAAATGTTTTAATATTATTTCTTTTGGCTCTATTATTGCAGTCAAATTCATTTTATTATTCCACTCAATTAGTAAATTCATATAATCATAAAATTGCTCAATTTGCTGTTTATTTATATCAAGTTGCATTTTATTTGCCTTGCTTATTAATTCTTCTTTAAATAGCTCTTTTTCCATAATATCTCCTTTACTTATTGCTATTTATTTGCTCTAAATAAATTAAAAGTACTGAAATATCTGCAGGTGAAACGCCAGATATTCTAGAAGCCTGCCCTACTGAAGTAGGTTTTATTTTGTTTAATTTTTGTCTTGCTTCTATTCTTAATCCTTTTATTTCTTCATAATCTATATCCTCTGGTAATAACTTTTTTTCTAATTTTTTAAACTTCTCTACCTGCTGTTTTTGCAGCTTTATATATCCTTCATATTTTACTTCTATTTCTACCTCATTTGTTACTTCTTTAGAAAGCTCTGGTCTTTGTTTGTCTATATCTTTTAGTAAATCATAATTTAATTCTGTTCGTTTTAGAAGATCTGATAACTTTACGCCTGTTTTTATTATAGACGAATTATTTTTTTCTAATACCTTATTTACTTCCTCGCTTGGTTTAATCGTTGTACTTTCAAGCCTTTTTATTTCGCTTGTAATTTCTTGTTTCTTTTTTAAGAACTTTTGATAACGTTCTTCTGATATAAGCCCTACTTTATATCCTATGTCTGTTAACCTTAAATCGCTATTATCTTGCCTTAAAAGTAACCTATATTCGGCTCTTGACGTCATCATTCTATATGGTTCATTCGTTCCTTTTGTAACAATATCATCTATTAATACGCCTATATAGGCATCTGATCTATCTAAAATAACAGGCTCTTTTCCATTTAGTTTTTGAGCTGCATTTATTCCGGCAATAATTCCTTGTGCTGCAGCTTCTTCGTATCCAGAGGTCCCATTTATTTGACCTGCAAAAAACATTCCTTCTATTTTTTTGTGCTCCAATGATAATTTAAGTTCCAATGGATCAATGCAATCATATTCTATAGCATATGCTGGTCTCGTAAACTGTACATTTTCTAGTCCTTCAATTGTTCTATACATTTCAATTTGCACGTCCTCTGGAAGTGATGAGCTCATTCCTTGTACATACATTTCATCAGTATCTCTACCTACTGGCTCTATAAATATTTGATGCCTTTCTTTATCTGCAAATCTGACTACTTTATCTTCTATTGATGGGCAATATCTTGGGCCTGTGCCTGTAATTTCTCCTGAATATAAAGGAGAACGATGAAGATTTTTTCTTATAACCTCATGTGTTTTAGAATTAGTGTATGTTAAATAACATGGAAGTTGCATCTCATTTTCTTCTAATTTATCTTCAAAAGAAAATGGAACTGGATTTTCATCCCCATCTTGCCTTTCCATTTTAGAAAAATCAATTGAGTTTTTATTTACTCTTGCTGGAGTTCCTGTTTTAAACCTATTTAAATGTATTCCAAGGTTTGTTAATATATTTGATAATTTATTGGCTGGAAATACCCCATCTGGTCCACTTTCATAAGAAACCTCTCCTATGTATATTTTACCTTTTAAATAAGTACCTGTTGCTATAATTACACTATCTACATTATAAATAGCCCCTATATTGGTTTCAACCCACTTTACTTTTCCTTCTTCTACTCCAATATCTACTATCTCTGCTTGCTTCAAAAATAAGTTTGGTTGTTTTTCTAATGTATGTTTCATTTCTGCTTGATATTTTTTTCTATCAGCTTGTGCCCTTAAGGAATATACAGCAGGCCCTTTTGAGGTGTTTAACATTTTCAGCTGTGTATATGTTTTATCAATATTTTTTCCCATTTCACCGCCTAGGCAGTCTATTTCCATTACTAAATGACCTTTAGAGCTTCCCCCTATATGTGGATTACATGGCATATTTGCAACTGCCTCTAAACTAATAGAAAATAACAAAGTTTTTAAACCTAACCTTGCTGTTGCCAGTGCTGCCTCACATCCTGCATGTCCTGCTCCAATAACTGCTACATCATATTTTCCCGCATTATATTTCATTTTATTACTTTTAGTTAGATAGTTTTCTAACTTCTCCCTTCTTTATTTATAAATTTTTTTCAGTTTTTTATGAAACTAAAATCACTGTTTCGTGCAACTTTTTGTCATGTCGTTTTTTGTCGAACGCTTTAATAGTGCGTATTTCAGTATTGTATTTTTATGGTATTGTCTTTTTGTTGTGGTTTTGTTTGCATGTTTCACGCCCGCTTTCTATATTAAAATAGCATGTTTCACGGGTTATTGTGTATATAACTAATTGGTTAATATATACTTATTTATTTCCCTAAACAAAACTTTGAAAAAATTTCTGAAATAATATCTTCTGATACGTTTTCCCCTGTAATACTGCTTAATTCTTCTAGTGCTTGTCTTAAATAAATAGCTATTAAATCTATTGGTTCTTGTTTTATTAATCCTTCTTTTGCTTTTTTAAGGCTACTATTTGCCTTTTTTATTAAATCTTTATGTCTTATGTTTGTAATTAAGTTTCCTTCATTTATTTCTATTTCATTTATAGCAAACATTTCTACTATTTTTTCATATAATTTATCTAGTCCATCTTTATTTTTAGCAGATATTTTAATAATAGGCTTTTCCATATTTTTAATTTCTGCTAATTGTTCTAGATGTAAGTCATTTTCATCTAATTTATTTAATAAAATAATTGCCTTTTTATTTTTAATTAAATTTAATATTTTTATATCTTCTTCTTCTAAATTTTTAGTATTATCAAAAATAGCAATTATTAAATCCGCTTCATTTACTAAATTTAATGCTTTATCTACACCTATTCTTTCAATTTCATCTTTTGCATTCCTAATTCCTGCCGTATCTATTAATTTTAAAGGAATTCCATTAATATTAATCATTTCTTCAATAGTATCTCTAGTAGTACCTTCTATTTGACTTACAATTGCTCTATTTTCATTTAAAATAGCATTTAATAAAGATGATTTTCCTGCATTTGGTTTGCCAATAATTACTGTTTTTACACCTTCTTTTAATATTTTGCCTGTATCAAAGCTTTTTTCTAATTTATTTAATTTAATAATTATATTTTCAACCTCATCTATTGCTTTTTTATTACTTACTTCTTCTACATCATATTCTGGGTAATCAATACAAGCTTCTATATCTGCCATAATATTTAAAATATCTTTTCTTATTTCTGTAATTTTTTTAGATAAAGTTCCCTGAAGCTGATTAAATGATGCCTTTGCCTCTTTATCCGTCTTTGAATTTATTAAATCAATAATGCCCTCTGCTTGAGATAAATCTATTCTTCCATTTAAAAATGCTCTTTTAGTAAATTCACCGAGGTGTAGCTAGCATTGCTCCCGCATTTAAACACTCTTCTAATATTTTTTGCTGAACTATCATTCCACCATGACAATTTATTTCGCACATATTTTCTGTTGTATAACTTTTAGGCTCTTTAAAAAACGAAACTATAACCTCATCTATTTTTTCTTTTGTTTTAGAATTAATAATATACCCAAATTTCATGGTATAGCCCTGTATATTATTTAAACCATTTTTACTTTTTGGAATAAAAATTTTTTCTAATATATCAAAACAGTCTTTACCACTCATTCTTATAATTCCTATTCCACCGTTTCCCATAGCAGTTGAAATTGCTGCAATTGTGTCCATTTTTTAGTTTTCCTTTCTTCTTCATATTTAATAAAAAGTCAAAGTTAGAATTAGTATTTAATACACACTAAAATCCGAACTTTGACTTCCGATTTTTTCTTATTTTTTTACAATAACTACTTTTCTGTATGGTTCTTCACCTATACTATAAGTTCTTACCCTTTGGCTATCTTGCAAACGATTATGAATTATTTTTCTTTCATAGGCAGACATTGGCTCTAATGTAACTTGTTTATCATTTCTAATAACTGTTCTTGCTAATTTATCTGCTAATTCTTCTAATGCAACTTTTCTTTTTTGCCTATAATTTTCTATATCTAAAGTAATGTGAGCTTTTTTATCTATTCCCTTATTTGCTATAGAAGATAAAATAGTTTGCATAGCATTTAAAGTTTCTCCTCTATAACCTATTAACTTTCCAGCATCTCCGCCATTTAATACTACAGAAACATATTCTTCATCAGATGTAATTTCATAATTAATATTAGGCATTTTTAGTAATAATTGATCTAAAAAGTTTTTAATATTTTCTTTTACTTTGTTAATTTCCTCTGGAGTTAATAATAAATTTTTTTCTTTTTCTACATGTTCAGCAGGCTCTTTAATGTTTTGCTCTACTTTAACTCCCTCTTTTAATGTTAATTCTACTTTAACAACCCTAGGAGTTAAAATACTAAAAAAGCTTCTTTTGTCTTCATTTTCTAAAATTTTAATTTCTACTTTATCTTTAGAAACTTTTAATTCTCTTAAGCCTTTTTCTATTGCCTCTGTTGAGGTTTTACCTTCTGCTATAATACTTTTAGCCATTTGCCTCTTCCTCCTCTTTTTTATCAATTATTTTAGTAATAACTAATCTTTCTATAATCATTAAAATATTACTTACTAACCAATATAAAGCTAAACCAAGTGGTGCAATTATTGCTATCATAACAGACATTACAGGCATCATATACATCATGTTTTTATTCATTTGCTCCATTTGCTCTGTCATATCAATTTCATCACCTTTATTTTCTTCTTTATTTTCAATAGCTTCTTTTTCTTTTGATTTATTAGATGTACTTTGAGATGCAGTTGTTATTTTAATTGAAATTATTGAGGTTATAACGTAAAGTACAGGTATAACATAAACTTTCCAGTCATTCAAACTTTGTGTTGGAACTTTGCTTAAATCTAAGCCTAAAAAGTCCATATTTAACATCAATTCACTATAACCTTCTTTTTGATTTTCTAGCTCTTCCCTATTTTCTACTTGTTCATTTTGCAATTTGTTTTCTATTTCTTGGTATTTAGTTTGTGCATAATCAAGAACTGCAATTTGTGCATAATTATTATTTTGATTATATCCACTTTCTTTCATTTCATTAGTGTATTTTTCTATAACTGAAGGATCTACTCTTTTCATATATGTAAGTGGTTGACTTACTAACCAAAAAACCGATAAAATTATAATAATTTGTAATATTGAGCTTAAGCATCCACTAAATGGACTCATTTTTTCTCTTTTATATAATTCTATTGTTTCTTGATTTAATTTTTCTGGATTATTTCTATATTTTTTTTGAATTTCTGCCATTTCTTTTTGTAATTTAGCTGATTTTTTCATTGATTTTTGTTGTTTAATAGTAATTGGTATTAAAATAATTCTTAACACTATAGAAAATATTATAATTGCTACACCATAATTATTAAAAAAAGAATATAACCAATTTAGCAAATATCCAAATATTTCTGATATAAAACCCATGGATTTCCTCCTATTTTAATGGATCATACCCTCCTTTTGCAAAGGGATGACATCTTAATAAACGTTTTATTCCTAAATAAATTCCTTTTATGCACCCATACTTTTCAATGGCCTGCATCATATAATTTGAGCAACTTGGATAAAACTTGCAATTTACTCCTAAATTATGAAAAATTGGTGAAATATGCTTTTGATAGAATTTTAATAAAAAAATAAAAAGTTTTTTCATTTATAAAAGTCCTGCTTTTTCAAAAAGTTTTTTCATATCTTCTTTAATAATATGAAAACTTGCTTCATTTACTGGAATTTTTTTATTCCATAAGAAAACAATATTATAACCTTTTTTTAAATCATTTTGTATTAATCTGTAATTTTCCCTAATTCTTCTTTTGATATAATTTCTTTGTACTGCTTTACATGTTTTTTTTGAAATAGCAATTCCAAATAAATTGTTTTGACTGTTATTTTTAACAACATAAATAGTTATTTGTTTTCCTATATAAAACTTTCCTTTTTTTAAAACATTTTCAAATTCATAATTTTTTTTTAATGTTTTCATTTTTTTCATCTAAAATCACTCAATTCAAAAAAGGTCACTTTATTTACGTGACCTCGGTTTTTACGCACTCAATTTTTTTCTTCCTTTTGCACGTCTAGCTTTTAATACATTTCTTCCATCTTTTGTTTTCATTCTCTTCATAAAGCCATGTTCCTTTTGTGCTTGCCTTTTTTTAGGTTGATATGTTCTTTTCATTTTAGCACCTCCTATTTATTTTGTATATAAAACCATAATTGGATTTTTTATTTTACAAAATTACATTGTACATAGACAAAGTAACTTTGTTTATTATACACCTATACTAATGATTATGTCAATATTTATGAATAATTTTAATATTTTATTTTTAATAGTATTGACTATTTATTTGCATTTTTGATATTATATTAAAATATAGGGAAATAAGGCTTTTAAAGTCTTCAAAAATTTAGGTTTTTATGTAAATAAATTCACATATTAATTTATATATAAACATTTTATGAGGTTTACTTATTAACAACTGTGGATAAATATGTGGATAACTTTACGTAATAAATGTTTATAATATAGTGGAAGGATTGAATTAAATGCAGAGAGCCGAAATAAACGAACTACTTACTAAAGCAAAAGAATTGTTAAAATCAGAAGTAACAGAAATTTCTTACCGCACATGGATTAAAGATATTGAAATAGAAGATATAAAAGACACAACTATTATAATCCTTACACAAAATAATATGCAAAAAAACATGTTGGAATCTAGGTATTTACCTGTTATACAAAATACTTTTAGTTTTTTAACAAATATAAATTATGAAATAAATGTAATTTCAGAAGAAGAAAGGGGAGAAGTAGAACCTGTAGCTTCTACAATGCCAAATACACCTTTTTCTTCTAATTCTAATTTAAATCCTAAATACACATTTGATAGTTTTGTTGTTGGCAACAATAATCGTTTTGCTGCTGCTGCTGCACTTGCTGTTGCTGAAGCTCCTGGTGCTGCATATAATCCTTTATTTTTATATGGTGGTGTTGGTCTTGGCAAAACTCATCTAATGCATGCTATTGGAAATGAAATTTTAAAAAGAAATAAAAATTTACAAATTTTATATGTTACCTCTGAAAAATTTACAAATAATTTAATTAATGCTATTAAAGATAATAAAAATGAAAATTTTAGAGGCAAATATAGAAATATGGATGTTTTACTTATTGATGACATTCAATTTATAGCAGGAAAAGAAAGAATACAAGAAGAATTTTTTCATACTTTTAATACATTACATGAAGCAGGTAAACAAATTATTATTTCTAGTGATAGGCCACCAAAAGATATTCAGCCATTAGAAGATCGTTTAAAAACTCGTTTTGAATGGGGATTAATTGCAGACATATCTAATCCAGATTATGAAACACGTATGGCAATATTAAAAAAGAAGGCACAATTAGATCGTATTATTATAGAAGATGACATTTTATCAAATATTGCAACAAAAATAGATACAAATATAAGGGAACTAGAAGGAACTTTAAATAAATTAATTGCTATATCTTCATTAGAAAATACACCTATAACAATTGCACTTTCTGATAAAGCAATTGCAGATGTTGTATCACATAAAAATAAAGTACTTTCTGCAGAATATATACAAGATATTGTAGCTAAATATTTTAATATAAAAGTAGAAGATTTAAAAGGTTCTAGAAGGTCTGCTGATGTTGCATTTCCAAGGCAAGTTGCAATGTACCTTTGTAGAGATATTGCACAAATTTCAACCCCTAAAATAGGACTAGCTTTTGGAAAAAGAGATCATTCTACAGTAATGCATGCATGTAATAAAATTTCTCAAGAATTAAAAGAAAATTCAAATACAAAACTAATTGTGGAAACTGTGAAAAAGTCATTATTTGAAGAAGAATAATTGATATTAATATAAAAAATAACTTTTTTTAAAAATTGTGTTTGTAAAAATGTTCGTTTGTAAAAAGATTTTTCATTTCTTCTTACGGAACGCTTTGATTAGATATCCACATTAAGTTGTGAATATGTTGTTAATAACATGTTGATAAATTATTATCCACAAAGAAAAATTAAAAATGTAAATAACTTTTTTTCTTATCCACAAGTTTATCAACAAAAAAATTACTAGGGATATAAGCAAAAGAATAAGTTTTCCACACAATTAACAGCACCTACTAATACTACTACTAATAATATTATTTATTATATAAAAAAGGAGGAACAAATATGGAAATTATTTGTGAAAAGGATAATATCCTTAAAGCTATTAATGCCGTAACAAAAGCTGTAGCTAGTAAAACAACAATGCCTATATTAGAAGGAATACTAATTCAAACAAATGATAATGAAATAAAATTTACAACCTATGATTTAGAAATAGGAATAGAATATGTTATAAAAAGTGAAGTAAAAGCACAAGGTGCAACTGTTGTAAATGCTACTATGTTTAGTGAAATTATTAGAAGACTTCCTGATGCTGAAATTCATATTACAATTAATGAAAATAATTTATTGGTAATTGAATGTGAAGGTTCTTTGTATAAACTTGCAACTATGAACCCTGATGAATTTCCAGAGCTTCCTAAAATTGATATTGAAAATTCTATTGAAATGGAACAAAATTCATTAAAAGACATGGTTAGAAAAACAATTTTTGCAGTTAGTACAGAAGAAAATAGACCAATTTTTACAGGATGCTTATTTGAAATAAAAAATAATAAATTAAACGTAGTTGCTGTAGATGGTTTTCGCCTAGCATGGAAAAGTAAATTTTTGCAGTCACAAGTAAATGATTTTTCAGCAGTTATTCCTGGTAGAACATTAAATGAAATAAATAAAATATTAACAGATTCTTTTGATACTGTAAAAATAGGAATAGCTAAAAATCAAGCTTTATTTGAAATAGAAAATTGTAAAATTGTAACTAGACTTTTAGATGGAGAATTTTTAAATTATTCAAGTGTAATTCCAGAAAATTGGGAAACAAGAATTAGAGTAGATAAGTCTACTATACAAGATTGCTTTGAAAGAGTTAGTTTAATTTCTGCATCTTCAATTGAAAAAGAAAAAAAATATCCTGTAAAAGTAAATGTTGAAATAGGAAAAGTAACAATTTCTTGTACAAACCAAACAGGTGATGCTAAAGAGGAAATGTTTGTTGAAACAGAAGGGCAAAATTTAGAAGCAGGTTTTAACCCTAAATACTTTTTAGATGCACTTCGTGCAATAGATGACCCAGAAGTATTTATTGATTTTGGATCTAGCATTTCACCATGTATTATAAGGCCAACAGAGGAAAATGGAGATTATATTTACATGGTTCTTCCTATTAGAATGAAAGAATAATATTTTTTAGAAAAAGAGAAAACAAAATGTACATTAATAAAATAAAAATGCAAAATTTTCGCAATTATGAAAATGAAGAATTTGAATTAAGTAAAAATATTAATATTTTTTATGGAAATAATGCACAAGGAAAAACTAATATTTTAGAGGCAATATTTTTATGTGCTTTTGGAAAATCTTTTAGAACTAATAAAGAAAAAGAGCTAATTTTATTAGGCAAAGATTTATTTAGTGTTGAAACATTTTTTCAAAAAAGTGATAGAGATGGAAAAATAAAAGTAGTAATGCAAAATAAAAAACAAATAGAAGTAAATGGTGTAAAAATAAAAAGATTAAGTGAATTATTAGGTAACATAAATCTAGTAATTTTTACACCGGATGATATACAAATATTAAAAAATGGTCCATCAGAAAGAAGAAGATTTTTAGATATGATGATAGGTCAATTAAGACCTAATTATGTATACCAATTAAATAATTATCTAAAAGTATTAGAGCAAAGAAATAATTATTTAAGACAAATAAAAGAAGAAAATAAACCTGAAGAAATGCTAGATATATGGGATGAAAAGCTTGCTGAATATGCGGTAAATATTTGCAAATATAGAATAGAATTTATGGAAAAAATAAAAAATAAAATAGAGCAAATTCATACTAAAATTACTGGAGAAAATATTGAAATAGAATATATTACCGAATGTGAAAACAAGAATCATTATTTAAGTTTATTAAAACAAAGAAAAAAATTAGATATTATAAAAGGTTTTACTACAAAAGGTATTCATAGAGATGATTTTAAAGTTTACATAAATAAAAAAGAAATAGGAATTTATGGATCACAAGGGCAACATAGAACAGCAATACTTTCTTTAAAATTAGCAGAATTATATGTTATTTATGATGAAATAGGGGAATACCCAATTTTATTATTAGATGATTTTATGTCTGAATTAGATGAAAAAAGAAGAAACAATTTTCTTGAAAATATAAAAGACACACAAGTAATTATTACTTGTACTGATAAAATGAATATAGAAAATGGAAAAGTATTTTATGTTGAAAATGGTAAAGTTAAAATTTAAAATAAAATATTTGCAAAAATAAAATAAATAGTGATAAAATAACAATTAGCATAAGAAATTTGGAGGTTAATACAAATGGAAAAATTTGAACATGAGTATAATGCAGATCAAATTCAAGTATTAGAAGGGCTTGAAGCAGTAAGAAAAAGACCTGGTATGTATATAGGAAGTGTATCTGTTAGGGGCTTACATCATTTAGTATATGAAATTGTAGATAACTGTGTAGATGAAGCATTAGCAGGTTATTGCACACAAATTAATATAGAAATATTGCCAGGAAATATAATAAGTGTAGAAGATAATGGTAGAGGAATACCTGTTGATATTCACCCAAAAACTAAAATATCTGCTGCTGAAACAGTATATACAAAATTACATGCAGGTGGAAAATTTGGTGGAGATAGTGGTTATAAAGTATCTGGTGGACTTCATGGTGTTGGTGCATCTGTTGTAAATGCACTATCACAGTGGACAGAAGTTACTATTCAAAGAGATGGCGGAATATACCAAATGAAATTTGAAAGAGGAAAAACAGTTGAACCATTAAAAAGAATTGGTGACTCTGACAAAACTGGTACCAAAGTTAGATTTTTAGCAGACGATACTATTTTTGAAACATTAGAATATGAATATGAAATATTAGAAACAAGATTTAGAGAAATAGCCTTTTTAACAAAAGGACTAAAAATTAATATTCAAGATTTAAGAGATCCAGAAAACATTAAAAAAGCAGAATTTCATTTTGAAGGTGGTTTAAGTTCTTTTGTTGAATTTTTAAATAAAAATAAAGAAAAAATTCATGAAAAACCAATTTATATTGAAAAAGGTGGAGAAGTTCCAGTAGAAATAGCTTTCCAATATACTACTTCTTATACAGAATCTATTTATACTTTTGTTAACAACATTAATACTGTTGAAGGTGGAACACATTTAGAAGGTTTTAAAAGAGGTCTTACAAAAGCTTTTAATGATTATGCAAGGTCACATAATTTACTTAAAGAAAAAGATCCAAACTTATTAGGTGAAGATATACGTGAGGGAATAACAGCTGTTGTTTCTGTAAAAGTAAAAGAACCTCAATTTGAAGGACAAACTAAAACTAAATTAGGAAATAGCAATGTAACAGGAATTGTATCTAGCATGGTAAATGATGCTTTATCAGTATTTTTAGAAGAAAACCCAGGCGTTGGTAGAGCAATTTTGGAAAAATGTATAAATGCATCTAGAGCAAGAGAAGCTGCAAGAAAAGCAAGAGAATTAGTTAGAAGAAAAAGTGCATTAGAAACAACTACACTACCAGGAAAATTAGCAGACTGTAGTAGTAAAGAGCCAGAAGAATGTGAAGTATATATCGTAGAGGGAGATTCTGCAGGTGGTAGTGCAAAACAGGGAAGAGACAGAAAATTTCAAGCAATTCTTCCACTTTGGGGAAAAATGCTTAATGTAGAAAAATCTAGAGCAGATAAAATATATAACAATGATAAATTACAACCAGTAATTTTAGCAGTTGGTGCAGGAATTGGAAATGATTTTGACATTTCAAAAATAAGATATGGAAAAGTAATTATAATGGCTGATGCTGATGTTGACGGTGCACATATTAGAACATTATTATTAACATTCTTCTTTAGATATATGAGACCATTAATTGAAAATGGAAATGTATATTTAGCCCAACCACCTTTATATAAATTATCTAAAAAAGGTATGGAAGATATTTATTGTTATACTGATGAAGATTTAGAAAATTCATTTAAAGAATTAGCAGAAAAAGGAATTGAAAGGGAGCAAGTTAATATACAAAGGTATAAAGGTTTAGGAGAAATGAATCCAGAACAATTGTGGGAAACTACTATGGACCCTGAAAAAAGAATATTAATAAAAGTAACAATGGAAGATGCTATGAAGGCAGACGAAATATTTACATTATTAATGGGTGATGAAATTGAACCAAGAAGAAAATTTATTGAAGAAAATGCAAAATATGTAAGAAATTTAGATGTTTAGTAATTTTAATAGCTAGTAGGAAAAACCTACTAGCTATTAATCGATAAAGCTAATATTAATTTTCAGCTAAAACTTATATACCTAATTTCTGACCTCATGTATATTACTATACAAAAAAGCCATGCATCAAATATATAAATCAGTCGCTCGACTATTAATGCACACATAATAGCCATATTCATCCTATAAAAGGACTAATAACAACCACTAAAAAAATGCAAGAATAATCTTAACTTCGAATATATAACATATACTTTCAACCATATAAAAAAAATAAAATATAGCTTTAGTATACATAATATATTCTCATCGCCGACTTATTATTACCTAAAAGCTATTTAAGCAATAATAAATCTTTGCTCGAACAATGCAAAACCTATAAATAAGACCTCGCAAAGCTCTTATTTCAACTAATATTAACCTTATATTTTTATTATATGAAAAAAAATTTTTTTTATGCAAAAATTTTAAATATTTTTGTCGAAGTTTGTCATACGATTTTTCTTGACATTTTTTTTATATGAGAGTATTATAAAAATAACAACTACTATTTTACATAATGTATAATAACATAATTAAAAAACATATAGATAAGGAGGCGTATAATAATTTAAATTTACATAATATAAAAAGGAGGAATATGAAAAAAGAAAAAAATATTTCAGTTCAAGATTGGCTTCCTTTTGAAACAGTATTAAAAGAAGGAACTATTTTATTAAAAAATAAGGAATATGTTAAAATTTTAAAAATAAGTCCAATTAATTTTAATTTAAAATCAGAGTTAGAACAGGAAGCTATTTTAAATTCTTATAAAATATTTTTAAAAACTTGCAATTTTTATTTTCAAATATTAATTCAAAGTAATAAAGAAGACTTAAGCAAACATATTAAAAACATAAACGAAAACTTAATTCATGAAGAACCTTATATTCAAGAAATTTCTAAAAATTATATCCAATATATAAAAACATTAAATCATGAAAAAAAATCTTCTAGCAAAAATTTTTACATTATTATAAAAGAAAAAAATACAAATAAAGATATTGTAGATTTTGAAAGCTATGCAATAGAAAATTTAAATGATAAATATTTTAAAATAAAAGATTGCTTGTCTAGATGCGGGAATATTGTAACAGCTATAAACTCAAAAGAAGAAGTTATTTCTATATTATTTTCATTCTTAAATTCTAGAATTTATTTTAATCAAATTTAATAAAAAGGAGATGAATGTAATTTTTTTTGAAAAAATAAAAAAAGTATTTTTGCCACAGTCTAAAAATAATACATCATTTTTACAAGGAACTTTTTCTCAAAAAGATTATTTAAGTCCTTCATATATTAACCTTTTAAATCCAAAATATATTGAAATAGATAACATGTATTTTTCAACACTAATTATTACAAATTATTTTCGTGAACAAACCGATTTAATATTAAAATCATTAATAGATACAAATATTAATTTAAATATTTCTATTTTTTATGAAAAGCAAGATACATATAAAACTATTAGAGATTTAACATATCATATTGGAAATGTATCTGTAGATTTAAAAGAAAGTAATCAAAATAGACAGGATATTGACCTAGCAGCATTTACATATAATGATGCTAAATATATTAGAAGAGAAATGCAAGTAAATAATGAAGAATTATATTTTTTATATATTTATGTTACCACATTTTCAAACGATTTAAAGGAGCTTGAATATTTACTAAATAAATTAGAAGGAATTTTGCAGGGAAAAGGTATGCAAACCAGAAGAGCGTATTTCAGGCAGGAGCAAGCCTTTCTTACAGCACTTCCAATAATGGAAAATTCTATTTATTTAAAAGATGCAGCCAAAAGAAATATATTAACAAGCGGACTTATGTCAACATACCCATTTATTTCTTCAGCTATTTTTGATGAAGAAGGAATTTTAATAGGAACTAATATTTACAATAATTCACTAGTTTTTATAGATAGATATAATACAAATAAGTATAAAAATGCAAATATTTGTATATTTGGAACAAGTCGGTGCAGGAAAATCATTTTACACAAAATTATTAGTATTAAGAAATAGGTTACTTGGAATAGAGCAATATATTATAGATCCTGATAGAGAATACGGCAATTTATGTAATAATTTAGGAGGTAGCTTATTAAAAATTGGACCAAGTTCAAATACATATATAAATGTTTTTGATATTAGAGAAGAAAGTTTAGAAGAAGGACAAGGATATTTAGCAAATAAAATTGGAAAATTAATTGGATTTTTTAATTTAATTTTTGGAATATTAAATGAAGAAGAAAAAGCAATTTTAGAAGAAAAAATAATTGAATTATATAAAGAAAAAGAAATTACATTTGATGACAAGAGCCTATATAAAGAAGAAAAAAATAAAATTTCAATTAAACCAATTTTTAAGCAAACATATGATATGCCAATTTTAGAAGATTTTTATGAATTATTGGGAAAAGATGAAAAAACAAAAAAATTTCAAATTAAATTGATTCCTTTTGTAAAAGGTTCTTTAAAATTTTTTAATAATTATACAAATATAAAAATAAATAATCCTTTAATAGTAGCTGATGTGTATGAACTAGGAGAAGATAATTTAAAATATGGAATGTGGATATGTATTGATCTTTTTTGGGATAGAATAAAAAAAGATAGAAATGTAAAAAAAGCAATTTATTTAGATGAAATTTGGAGATTAATTGGTGTTACATCTAATAAAGAAGTGGCAAGTTTTATTTATAAAATATTTAAAACAATTAGAAAATATGGTGGAAGTAGTGTGGCTATTACACAAGATGTTTCAGACTTATTCAGTTTGGAAGAAGGAACTTATGGAAAAAGTATTTTAAACAATTCAGAGATAAAAACCTTTTTTTCTTTAGAAGAGGAAAATATTAAAGTATTAGAACAATATACGAATTTATCAGAAAAAGAAAAAATAGAAATTAAATCACTAAAAAGAGGAGAATGTTTAATGTTTATAGGAAACGAACATATTTTAACTAAAATAGAAGCAGCTAATTTTGAAAAAGATATTATAAATGGAGGAATAAAAAATGAAACAAATAATAACAGCCATAGGTAACCCTAATTTAAATGAAATTTTAAAAAGAGAAAATAATTTAAAAATAATGTCAGACGATATTCAATACAAAGAAGGAATTTTAGAATTTTTAGAATTAAATAAAAATATAGATTTTATTATTTTAAGTGAATTAATACCAGGCAATTTAGAAATTAAAGAATTAATTCAAAAAATAAAATTAATTAATAATAATATACAAATAATATTATTTTTAGAAAATAAAAATGAAGAATTAGAAAATTATTTATATGCTAAAGGAATTAATTTTATTTTTTACAATAATCAAATAGAAATAAATCAAATTATTGAAATTTTAAAAACAGATCAAAAAAGTTCAAATAATGAATTAAAACAAGAAATAGATGAATTAAAAAAATTGGTGTTAGAAAAAAACAAAAAAAATAATTTAATTTTTTCTAAAATAAAAAATAATTTTTTAAATAAATTTATTTTCAAAACAAAAAACTTAAATATAAAAAATAATAGTGAATTAATTTGTGTTAGTGGAACAAGCGGTGCAGGTAAAAGTATTTTTACAGTAAATTTAGCTAAAGCATTAGAAAATAATAAGATTTTAATTATTGATTTTGATGTTTTAAATAATAGTTTACATACTATTTTAGGTGTAAAAAAATATTCTTCAAAAATAAAAAATAAAATTAAAAAAAATAATTTATTAAAAGAAATACAAATAGAAGATTTAATAATAAAAATTAATTCAAAAATAGATTTAATTGCTGGAATTAATTTATTATTTGATTCTAAATATAAAATAAGCAGTGTAAAAATAAAAAATATTTTAGCAAAATTAAAAGAAAAGTACGAAGTAATAATTATTGATACTTCTTCTGAATGTTTTTTTGATTATACAAGAGAAATTATGAAATTATGCAATTTAAATATTTTTATTACAGAAGCTAATTTAATAGAAATAAAAAAAGCTAAAAGTCTATTAAATATATATGTTAATGAATGGGAAATTAATCAAAAAAATTTTAATATATTATTTAATAAATATAATAATAATTCAATTAATTTTTCAATATTAAAACATATTTTTTCTGGTTTTAATATTTTAGGAAAATTAAGTAATGACTCTAAATATGATTTAATTATTAATAAAAATTTAAAAAATAATTTAGACAAAAAGATGCAAAAAGAATATTCACAAATTTATCAAAATTTATATAAAAAAGTGTAATTTAAATAAATTATAAAAAATATTTAATGGGGGAGATTAATTATGGAAAATTTATTAGAGCATGAAGAAAAGCAAAATTTACAAGAAAATGAATTAGTAACAAAGGAAGAGCAAAATGGGTTTTTAAATTCTACTATAGGAAAAATAATAAATACAGCAGTAGATTTAGGTTTAAGATGGATATTACCAGATTTTGTGGAAAATCAAGTAATTGATATAAAAAATAGTTTAATAAAAGGTGGTTTAAAAGAGGGAATAAATAAAGCAGTTGAAAATAGTATTGAATTAGGAAAAAGTATAACAGGAGTATTTACAGGAAAATTTGATAGTATTTCTCAAGCACAAAATGCTATTAAAAATGGTGGTATTATAGATGGAATTTCAAATGCAATAGATTCTGCACTTTCTTTTACAACAAAAAACAAATGGATTCCAAATGATGTAGCTAACTTAATTAGGCAAGGAAAAAATGTAATATTAGATAATGTAAGCACAAATATAGAAACAGAATTTGTAAGTCAATTAAATAGTGCAGAAAAGCTAGGAAAGTATGAAAATAATTGGCGTAATTATTATAAAAATAAAGATTTCAATGGAATGGAAAAAGAATATCAAAAAATAAAAGAAAAATTAAAAGAATTAATGCCTATAGAAAACACTTTAAAACAAGCGAGAGAAATTGAAAACATACATTTAGTAATAAAAAACAATGGGCATAATTTTGATTTAAGTGAAGAGCAGTTAAAATTAGCAGGAATATTAACAGCATAAAAAATAAAAATATATATGTTGTAAATGTTTAACTTTTTTTGCAAAATTAGTACTAAAATATTGATATTATAATATTTTTTGCTTGCATAATTTTTTTTGTTTTAGTATAATAAATAGGTAGAAAAACAAAGAAAGAGGTATGAAAATGGAAGCAAATGAGCAAAAAAGAAATGACGGAAAAATAGTAGAACGTGACATTGAAAAAGAAATGCGTACAGCATATATTGACTATGCTATGAGTGTTATTGTATCTAGAGCACTTCCAGATGTAAGAGATGGTTTAAAACCAGTACATAGAAGAATATTATACTCTATGTACGAAGATGGAATTACATCTGACAAGCCATATAGAAAATGTGCAAATACTGTAGGTTCTGTTTTAGGTAGATACCATCCTCATGGAGATTCATCAGTATATGATGCTATGGTTAGATTAGCACAAGACTTTACACAAAGATATCCATTAATTGATGGACATGGAAATTTTGGATCAGTTGACGGCGATAGTGCTGCTGCAATGAGGTATACAGAAGCAAGAATGGCTAAAATTGCAGAAACAATGCTTACAGATATAGAAAAAAATACTGTAGATTTTATGCCAAACTATGATGACCGTTTACAAGAGCCAACTGTTCTTCCTTCAAAAATACCAGCATTATTAATAAATGGTTCATCTGGTATTGCAGTAGGAATGGCAACAAATATTCCACCTCATAATTTATCAGAAGTAATTGATGGAATTATAAAAATTATTGATGAAGATGATGTAACAGATGAACAATTAATGAGTATAATTAAAGGACCAGATTTTCCTACAGAAGGAGTTATTTTAGGTCTGGAAGGAATTAAACAAGCATATACAACAGGAAGAGGAAAAATTACAGTAAGAGCAGAAGCAGAAATAGAAGAAATGAGTGGAAATAAGCAAAGAATTATTGTAAATTCACTTCCATATCAAGTAAACAAAGCAAAATTAATAGAAAATATTGCAGATTTAGTAAAAGAAAAACGTATTGAAGGAATTTCTGAATTAAGAGATGAATCAGATAGAGAATCAAAAGTTAGAATTGTAATTGAATTAAAAAGGGATGTAAACCCACAAGTTATTTTAAATCAATTATATAAACATACACAACTTCAAGATACTTTTGGAATTATAATGCTTGCATTAGTAAATGGTGAGCCTAAAATTTTAACCTTAAGGCAATGTTTAGATTATTATATAGAGCATAGAAAAGTAGTTATTCTTCGTAGAACACAATTTGATTTAGATAAAGCATTAGCAAGAGCGCATATATTAGAAGGATTAAAAATTGCACTAGATAATATTGATGAAGTAATTAATATTATTCGTAATTCATATGATGATGCCAAAGAAAAATTAATGGAAAGATTTAACCTTTCTGAAATACAAGCACAAGCTATTTTGGACATGAGATTAAGAACATTATCAGGTTTGCAAAGAGAAAAAATAGATGAAGAATATAACGAATTAATGAAATTAATAGAGCATTTAAGGGCAGTGCTTTCAAGTGAAAGGTTAGTATATGACATTATCAAAGAAGAATTATTAGAAATTAAGCAAAAATATGGCGATGAAAGAAAAACCAAAATTGTTGCAGCAGAAGGCGAAATAAATATTGAAGATTTAGTAAAAGAAGAACAAACCGTTATTACGTTAACTCATTTTGGTTACATAAAAAGAATGCCAGTAGACACATATAAGAGCCAAAAGCGTGGCGGAAAGGGAATAGCAGGTTTAGCTACAAGAGAAAATGACTTTGTAAAACAAATATTTACAGCATCTACCCATGACACAATTTTATTCTTCAGTAATAAAGGAAAACTTTATAGATTAAGAGGCTATGAAATACCAGAGGCTGGTAGAACAGCTAAAGGCACAGCTATTGTTAATTTATTAAGATTAGATTCTGGAGAAAAAATATCTGCTGTTATTCCAATTTCTAATTTTGCAGAAGGAAAGTATTTATTAATGGGAACCAAAAAAGGATTTATCAAAAAGACTCCATTAAATGAATTCGACTCTAGCAGAAAAACTGGACTACTTTCTATTACTTTAAGAGAAGATGACGAACTAATAGATGTTAGATTAACAGACGGACAAGATAATGTTGTACTAGTAACACATGAAGGAATTTGTATTACATTTAGTGAAAAAGATGTAAGACCAATGGGAAGAACAGCTCAAGGTGTTATTGGTATTAGATTAAACAATGACGATTTTGTAGTTGGAATGGAAATTATAATAGAAGGAAACAATAAAGCTACCTTACTTGCAATTACTGAAAACGGTTTTGGAAAAAGAACAGAATTAGAAGAATATAGAGTACAAACAAGAGGAGGAAAGGGTGTAATAACTTATAAAATTACTCCTAAAACAGGTAAGCTTATAGGTGTACGTGTTGCAACAGATGAAGAAGATGTTATGTTAATTACAGAAACCGGAACAATTATTAGATTAAGAGTAAAAGATATTAGTATATTAGGAAGATCAACTCAAGGAGTTACATTAATGAGAACTAATGAAGGTAAAGTAGTTAGCATAGAAACTATTAGCCCAGAAGAAAATGAGGAAGAATAATTTTCCACATATTTATTTATAAAAAAGAGCAGTAAATTTATTATAAAATATAAAAGAATATAAATTAGTTTTTGTAGGTAAATAAGTAAAACTTGCTTTTAGCAGAGCTTACTATAAACCGAAAAAACAATTTATATTCTTTTTAAAATACAAAAAATTATTTTAAAAGTCTAATATCTTCTCCGAAAAAATAACATATATTATAATTTCCAATAATTCTAGAAATAATTCTTTCATCATAAGTTTCAAAAATATCTTGTAATTTTAAATTAGTAGAAATAATAGTTTTTTTATTATTTAATAATCTTGTATTTAATAAATTAAATAATTCTACTAATTTCATATTATTGGTTCCTTCTGTACCTAAATCATCAATAATTAATAAATCAACATTTAATAAATGATTATAAATATCTATTGAAATATTAGATTTTCCTAATTTATAATTAATAATAGTATCTAATAAAACAGAAGCGGTTTGGTACAAAACGGTTTTTCCCATTTTTAATAATTCATTTGCAATTGCACTTGATAAAAAGGTTTTTCCAAGGCCTGTTCTTCCTGTAAATAGTAAATTTTTTTCATTGGCATTATCAAAATTATTAACAAAATCTAAACAAATATTTTTAATTATTTTCATATTTTCCCTTGGAGAAATATCTGATTCATATTTTTCTTTGCTTATATTATTTGAATATAAATTTAAATTAAATTTATCAAAAGTTTGCTCTTTTAAATTATAAATATTAGATTTATTATATTCAATGTCATAAATTTTTTGCTTTAAACAATTACACATTATAGTAGTATTTCCGTCAGAAATATATCCAGTATCATTACATTTATTACATTCATAGCGTGGATAAATTTTTTTTGCTTCTTCACCAATAGAGTCTAATATTTTTTGTTTTTCTTTTTTTAAAGCACTAATATCAGTATTTAATTTTTTAATTAAATCTTTATTATTTTCTTTTGTTAGTTCTTTCATAGTTGCTAATGCTAAAGAACTTAATTTTTTATCAATATTAGAAAGTTCAGGAAATTTTTCATACAAATTTAATTTATTTTTTTCCGCTAATTCTTCAGCTAATATTCTTTTTTTATTATATTCAGTTAATAAAAATTGAACAGTAGAATTATTCAAAAATTATTCCTCCTAAAATTAATGTTTTTTATTTGCATATAATTGATCTAAATTATCATAAATTCTTTGATCATATTTTTGATAACCAGTTTTCTTTTCTAATTGTTTTATATCTTTATTTTTTTGTTTCATATCTGATAAGAATTTTTGTACTTGATCTGGAGTTTTAAATTTCCTATCATGCCAGTCAGTTAATAATTTATCAATATAATCAAAACTTGGATTTACTTTAGAAGTTGTTTTCTTTAATGCTATTTCAATAATATCAAATGTAAATGCAAAATCTATAACCCATTTTTCAACATAAGAAAATTCATATTGAGATAAAGGTCTAGACATATTTAATTTTTTAATAATCATATTAGCAATTTTATTTACTTTCTCTTGTTTTTCATAATATGTTTCTAAATCATTATAAGTTTTAATAGAGTTTTTAGACCAAGCATCGGCAACTACTTGAATATAATTTCTATGTAAAGCTGATTTATCAAAACAATATTCAAAAAGAGCGATCATAACTTCATCATCAAATTCATATTTTTTAAACCATAGTTCAATATCAGGGTACCATGTAGTAGGCATTAAGCCAGAGAAGAATTTATTATTAATATATTCATACGTTTTAGCACGCCTTTGGCTTTCTGCAGATGCTTGAATTTGCTTTGCAGATAATGCAACTCTTGGTTTATATAAATGGTTTAATTCTAATTCTTGTAAGCTATTAAAAATAAAACCGGTATTTTTTTTCGTAAGCAAATTTTGATCTTCCCAATACTTAATAGCATCTTGAATTATTTTTAATGGAAGATTTAATTTTTTACATAGGTCATTTACTTTAATATCTTTGTCATACTTTGAAAGAAATAAAAGATACAAATATACTTTAATAAAATCACCATTAGCATTTGGCAAATATTCTGTAAAAAATAAATCTGGAATATCTGTATTTGAAAATAAAGGTGATAATTCATTTTGTTCTAACTTCATAATAAATCCTCCAATTTTATCTTTTGACAAATTATATCATTTTTTTTTAATATTTACAATAAACATATAATATAAAATAAAAGAAATTTTGGCAAAAAGAAAAATATTAATTAAAAATAAAAATGCAATAAAATAAAAAATAAAATTAAAATAAATAAATTAAAATAAAATTTAATTAAATAAAAATAAATTAAAATAAATGAATTAAAAATAAAAATTAAAAATAAAAATTAAAATAAAAATTAAAATAAAAATTAAAATAAAAATTAAAATTAAATTAATAATTAAAATAAAAATTAAATTAAAATTGAAATTAAATCAAATAAAATTTAAAATAAAAAACAAAAAATAAAAAAATTTTAAAATAAAAATCAATAAATAAATTAAAATAGAAACTATTATTTTTTTATTTCTAAAATACTAAAAAGCAAAAATTACCGTCAAAATAAAAATTGTCAAAAAGGTACATATACTTTTAAGCATGGAAATTATTTTTAAGTAGTTAATAACCATAAATTTGAACTTTAAAAATATTCTTTATAATAAAAAACAAGAAAAATCATTTGTAATATCCAAAAAATACTGGGGATTATAGGGCATCAGCAATAATATAACTAAAATCAAACAAATAAACATAAGATGTATTATGGTAACATTTTTAAGCTGAACATTTAAACTAATATGCAATGATGTAATAAGAAAATGGATGAGTTATCACATAGGTATTACAAAAAGACAATATTTTAACGTTTTGAGTATAAATACATTTTATTGCTTTTAATATACTTTATTAAATAAATAAAAATATAAATTATATTTTCATGATTAAATCCTATTATGCTAAATAAAAAAATTGGAAAGCAAAATAAAATAAAAATAAAAATTTTAATAGTTAAATTTTTAAAAAATAAATTAATTAAAATAAAAATAATAAAATCCCAAATAATATTTAATATTAAAGATGAATAATCAAATATTCCAAATAATTTATTTTTAAATTGATAATTTTGTGGAAAAATAAATTTCATAAAAACTCCTAATTTATATTTATTAAAATAAATAATATTAATAAATAATTATTTATTAAATATTTTTTAATATATTAGAGCTAAATCCAAAATTATTAGAAACATCTGTAGAAATACCACCAATTAAAGTTCTCATATAAGAATTAGCTCTTATTAAAGAATAAATACCACCAATGTATATTAATTTAGAAATAATATTTTCACTTTGATACTGAACAGAAAAAATAATAAGTAAAATAATTGCAACAAAAGATTGCTGCAATAATAAAGATAAAATAGTTCTAAACCAAGTTTTAAATAACCAAGAAGTAGACTGGTTTATTAAACTTAAAATTGCAAATGGTGCTAATAAAATAAATATTTTTATTAAAATAAAGCGTAATGAATAAGAAAAAATTAAATTAAATAATCCAAGCGAAATAAAACCTTTAATTAAACCATCAAAAGAAAAAATGGTAAATTCAGTTTCATTATTTAAGATTATATTATTTAATTGCCTTATTAATTCTGAAAAAGAAATTTCGCATCCAAGAACTTTTTTTCCAACGCTTTGTATAGCCTCACTAATAAAACTATTTAATTCTAAAAACTGCTCACAAATAAAATACGAACAATTCATAACAATACCAAAAACTAATAGTTTAAAAATAAATTGGTATGGCTTTTCTATTTGTAAATTCATATAGTAAGAGTAAATTAATCTAATGGCATAATATAAAGTGAATCCAAATAATAAGGAATTAGCTATTAATAAAATACCATTAGAAGTGTTAGTACCAAATAATTTTTCAAAAACAGAATCTTTTAAAATACTGCTATTTATAAATGTAATTTCATCTAATATTTTATAAATACTGTTATCAATAGAAGAAAATAAAGTTTGAAAAATAGAATTAATAGTCTCAATAATAGTACCAGCTAAAGAAGAAATATCTTCCAAAAATAACACCTCCTATTTTAGTAATGTTTGAATAGCTGATAAAACAAGGTCTAATACTAAAATAAACGCATAAGCAAATAAAGTTCCTCTAATTAACTTTTTAGCAGTTCTAATTCTTTCTTCATCGCCAAAACTAAATTTTTGCATAAAAACACCAACTGCTATTGCTACTGCAGCAGCAGGAGTTGCAAGTTTCAACATCCAACTTTCTATTTTTTCAAATGCAGAATTTAATTTGTCTACTATTTCAGGGTTACCATCAAATAAACCTGCATGAACACAAGATGAAAAGCTAAAAATAATTAAAAAAAGTATAAATACTTTTATAAACAAATTTTTTTTGAACATAAAAACACTCCTTTACATTATTTACATAAATATAAAAAATAGATAGTGATAATTTGAATAAAATTATTTAAAATACGGAAATAGGTGAACTTTTTTTATTGGCATAATTCTAGAACCATCTGAAAGAAATCCAAGACAATTAAAATTTTCAAGCGACTGTGTAAAAAAATTAGTATCATAAATATAATCAGACTGCATATAAGTACTAACTGTTTCTGAAATACTTGAATTTTTAGAATTAAAAGAATTAGTAAAATAACTAAATACAGTTTCTTTTGCATTTTCAGAAATTCCTTTTGAAACTTTTTCTTTATCCTCTTTTCCAATTTGTTTTTGAGCACTTTCAATAGTAAAAATATCATCACTTCTGAACCATAATTTATTAATTAAATTTTGTATAATTACATTAACAGCATCTTGATTATGCAAAGTGTTTAATAATGAGGTATAACTTTGAGTTGCAACAATATTAATACATTTTGCTTCCCTACTTTGAGAGAAAAAGTTTGCATCAGTTTCAGTACAATATTCGGCATATTCATCAGAAATAAAACATACACTTCTAAAATTATTTGGATCTTCTTTAGATAACCTTGACATAACATCAGTTTGAAAATCTAGCTTCAAATAAGCTGCAATTATTTTTGATAGGTTTGTATATTCATTAATATTCATATTTAAAACTACAATTTTTCCTTTTGATATTACATCTTCAAAACCATAAAAATTCAATTCTTCTTTTTTAGGATTAAAAGTTTTTAAAATATCATAATCAGATATAAAGCATCCGGTTATACGCGTAATTTCAGATTTTAAAATAGATAAAGTTCTTGCATCCAACTCAAAATATTCTTTTTCAAAAAATATCAAAGAAGATAATAAATCATAAATTTGAGTTTCAGAAAATTCATTTTTTATAAATTTTTTGCGTAAACAACCGACTTTTTCTAGATAATAATCTGGCATAGTTACTATTTTATGTAATTCTTCAAAAGTAACATAATTTTCATTATATAATCTGCAAAGTTTAATTGCTTCTTCCAAAATTTGGGCTACCTTATCTAACCAATAAGATTCAGAATTATTTTTTGAAAATAATAATAGAATAGTTTTTAAACGGTTTGCTAATACAGAAGGTTTTAAATTTGGTTTATGTAATGGATTATATTTATATTTTCCATTTAATTCTATTGTAATTACATCATCTTCTCTGCCAAATTGTTTAGCAAATTCTAATACCTTTTTATAATAATTACCCTTAACATCTAAAATAAGCATTCCTAATTTTTTATTTAAATTATGATGAGAATATTCAATTAGCTGTTTAGTAAAAGGATACATTGCACTGCTAGTTTTTCCTGTTCCAATAGTTCCTGTAATTAAAATATTTTGATATAAGCTTTTTTCAGGAATATATATTAGTTCTTTAGTTTGTGCATCTTCTCCTATTAAAAGTTTAAGTTGAGGGCTAAAAGAACTAGAAATTAATGAATAATTATTATCTTTTTTTAACTGTTTTTTTGAATATAAAAAATTGGATTTTTTATGTTTATATTTGTTAAAAAATAAATGGTATAACATATTGGATATATAAAAAGATGAAAAAATATAAGAAAAGCAAAACCAAATTTTACAATAATGCCATAACATGGGTTGTTCAGAACAAATATTAAATGAATGTAAACCATAATCAACTATAATATAGTTAGTACTATATAAAGGTAAAAAAATATTATACCCAATAATACAAAAAGCAAGCGTAAAAAATAAAGTAAAAAAAATACGTTTTAACAAAGTAATAATCCCTTATTTAAAATGATTTGTTTTTAATTGTAATTTGGAACCTTGCAGATTATGGAAAACTTTAATATCAAAAAAAGTATATAATGAATAAAAAAAGATAAAAGAATTGATAATAAGAAGTATAAAAAAGTAATCAATTAATTTTATTTCACATCACCTCATCCATTTTTTTCCATCATATACTAAAAATTTAATTTTGTCTATACTTTTTGAAAAAAATATGATAAAATATAATGTGAATTTAGAAAGGAGGCTATTTATGGAAATAAAAAAAGACATGACAATAGGTGAATTATTAGAACAAGCTCCAGAAAAGGCAGATATTTTATTAGAGGCTGGAATGCATTGTTTAGGTTGCCCTGCTTCTCAAGCAGAAACATTAGAAGAAGCATGTGAAGTACATGGAATTGATGTTGACGATTTAATTAACCAATTAAATGCGTAATAAATTATAACGACAAATTTTGCAAAATACAAAAAATATACAAAAAATCTATTGACAAATAATATAAAATAAGTTAAAATAAAGCTTGTGTTAACTCATTGTGAGTTACAAGCTTGGAACTTGGGTCATTAGCTCAGGTGGTAGAGCACTTGACTTTTAATCAAGTTGTCCGCGGTTCGAGTCCGCGATGGCTCACCAAACTAGGATTTAAACCTTAAAAATTTAAATCCTAGGATAAACTTTTTAATTTATGGCCCCGTGGTCAAGCGGTTAAGACATCGCCCTTTCACGGCGGAGACATGGGTTCGATTCCCGTCGGGGTCACCAAATATGCCACTTTAGCTCAGCTGGTAGAGCAACTGACTTGTGGGATAGGTAAAATTATTTTACTTTGAACTATCTTGCACCTTTATGTGGAAACGCATAAAGTGGATGCCGCTAATTCGGGGAAGGCTGTAAAATGCTAATCCCGAGCTAGAAAACAATTTGTTTTTAAGTGTAGAGACTTTATACGGCATGCCTAAAGCAAATGCCATGGCAAAGAGAAAGTCCAGACTACAAACACAATAAAATGTGGTAATGAAAATTATAGTAGTATGAATCAGTAGGTCATCTGTTCGAATCAGATAAGTGGCTCCATTACTTAGAACTAGACTTGTTTTTAAACTTGTCTAGTTCTTTGTTTTAATATTTCACAAATTGCCATTCGTTAACTAGTACATATAAAGGAGCAAATAGAAATTATGGAAGAAAACAGAGAAAAAAATATTATGAATAAAACTGTTATTGTAACAGGTGGATCTAGAGGAATTGGTGCAGAAATTGTAAAAAGTTTAGCAAAAGAAAATTATAATGTAGTTTTAAATTATAATAAATCAGAAGAAGAAGCTAACAAAATAAAGGAAGAACTATTAAAAGAAAATATACAAATAGAAATATTTAAAGCGGACATTTCAAAAAGAGAACAAGTAAAAAAATTAATAGAATATACAATACAAAAATATAAAACAATTGATGTTTTAATTAATAATGCTGGCATATCAAAAGAAAAATTATTTACATCTATAACAGATGAAGAATGGAATGAAATTATAAATGTAAATTTAAATTCTGTATTTTACTGTACACAAGAGGCATTATCCAGCATGATTAATAAAAAAAGCGGATGTATTATTAATATTTCATCTATTTGGGGGCTTACAGGTGCATCATGCGAAGTAGCATATTCTACAGCAAAAGCAGGAATTAATGGATTAACAAAATCATTAGCAAAAGAGCTCGGACCTTCAAATATTAGAGTAAATGCAATTGCACCAGGAATAATAGATACTAAAATGAATGACTACTTAACAAAAGAAGAAAAAGAAAATATAAAAGAGCAAATACCATTAAATAAAATAGGAAAATCAATAGATATTGCTAAATGTATAAAATGGCTAATTGAAGATGAATATACAACAGGTCAAATTATTTCTATAAATGGTGGTTGGTATATTTAAATAAAAAAAGAATATAAATTACTTTATATTCTTTTTTTATTTTTATTGATTTGTAATTTTTCTTTTATAATTTCCAGAAATTAATTTTGGTAAATAAGTAATAATTTTATAAACTGCTAAACGAAGCTTTTTACTCCAAATATAAGATTTTCTTAATCTTCTAGGAGCTACAACTTCAGTTTCATCTTTTACTACTAAAGAAAGTTCTACTTTTTCAATAGGAAATATATAATTTTGCCCATCATTATTATCCCAAGCATCATTTTCATTTCTAAAACAGAAATTAAAAGTTTCAAAACTAGCAAGCTCTACTTCTGCTTGAAAACCAAGTTCTGTTTTTTCCATTTTGACTTCATTTAAATTTTCCCAGTTAAGACCAAACCCATAATGTAAATAAACTTCTTCTGATCCATCTTGAAAAAGACTGCCAGTATAAGAAATTTTAACTTTAGAGTTCTCTACTAATTTATCTGTATTAAAGAAAATATTTTTTACTAATTCCATTTAAAAAATCTCCTTATTTATCTCTTGTTTATCTAATTTGATATTATAATATTAAATATTTTATAATTCAAGTGTTTTTTACAAAAATATTTTTAATCTGACACAGTTCCTACAATTTTACCTACAATATAGAATTCATCTTTTGTTTTTAGGCAGATATCTTCTACATCTTTGTCCTCTGCCCTTAAAACAACGCCATCTTTACGAATAATAAATCTACGAATTAATAGAGTATTTTTATATGCAAAAAGTCCGATGTCTCTATTATCAAGTGGTGTATTAAATTCAACAAAAACGTAAGAGTCCTTTTTTAATTTTGGCTCCATAGCAGTATCATTAACTTTTACTGCAATAGATGCTCCAGGAACTGTAGGAGGACAATCAATTAAGCTTCCTAGTTTATCAAATGTAGGTATTTTGTTGTAAGGAATATGTGCTTCTACTTTATATGAATGATGTTCTTCTGTAAGCTCTTTGTCATAAGTATACATTAAAGGCCTGTAAGGAATTCCCATTGTTTTACACATATTTCTTAATACTTTATGACTTGGATTTCTTTCGCCTTTTTCAATGTGAGTTAAATGACCTGTGTTAATATTTGTACCCCTTGCTATTCCGGCTTTTGTTAGCTTATTTTCTTTTCGAATATATGCAATCATTTCACCTATCATAGTTTGAATACCTCTTTTTCAAAAATTTCTATTTATATTATATTAGAAAAAGAAAAACTTGTCTAGTATAAAGTGATAAAAAAATATAAATTATGACAAAATGCTAACTTTTTATATTGTAAATATTAAAAGTATATGGTAATATTATTCTATACTAAAGTATATATTTGTATAGAGGGGAAGATTATGGAAGAAAATAATAAAGAACAAAAACAAAAGGAAGATAAGAAAGAAAAACAAGAAGAGCAAGTAAAAGGCGAAGAAATAGAAGAGCAAGAAATAAAGGAAGAAGAAGCCCAAGAAGAAACAGATAAAAAGCATGAAGAAGAAGCGGAAGAAAACAAAGAAACGCAAGAAATAAAAGAAGAAGCCCAAGAAACAACAGATAAAAGGCAAGAACAAAAAATAAAAGAAAAACAAGGGCAAAAAAAGGTGAAGAAAAATAAAACTGAAAATGCACAAGAAAGAAAAAAGCAAAAACAAAAAAAGACATTATTAATTGTTATTTTAACTGCTGTTATTGTTTTTGCAGCTTTATTCTTATCAATAATTTTTTCTTTATTAAATATGAATAATGAAAAAATGTTAGATGGTATTTCTATTTTAGGAATAGATGTAAGTGGGCTAACAGTAGAAGAAGCTCAAACACAACTTAACGATGCAATTGAAAATAGATTTAAAGATGAAAATAATAATTTAATATTAAAAAGAAATGAAGAAGAAACAAATGTAACAGCTAATACATTTAATGCTAAATTTGATGTAGAAACAGCAGTTGCAAAAGCACATAATATAGGAAGAGATGGTAATATTATTACAAATAACTATGCAATTTTATTTACCAAACTTTTTAAAAAGGATATTCAACCAGAACTATATTTAGATGAAGAACTTTTAAATACAACTATTTCAAGTATTAATTCTAAAATGAAAGACGCAGTTGTAGAAAGCAGCTATTATGTAGAAGATGATAAGCTAGTTATAGTAAAAGGAAAAGATGGATATATTATAGATCAAGATAAATTAAAAGAAGAAATATATGCTCAATTAAGTAATATTCACGAAAATTATCAAGTAATTGAAATACCTACAACATATAAGGTAGCAGATGCAATTGATTTAGAAAAAATACATAGTGAAATATATAAAGAACCAAAAGATGCTTATGTTGAAAAAAATCCAACTAAAGTTATTCCACATGTAGATGGTGTAGACTTTGCAATTTCTATGGAAGAAGCACAAAAATTAATAGAAGAGGATAAAGAAGAATATACTATCCCACTAAAAATAACAGCACCTAAAAAAACTATTAGTGATTTAGGAGAAGAAGCATTTCCAGATTTACTAGCAACATTTTCAACTATTTATGATTCAAGCAATAGAAATAGAAGCACAAATATAGAACTTGCTAGTAAAAAAATAAATGGAACAGTAGTAATGCCAGGAGAAAAGTTTTCATATAACACTGTAGTAGGAAAAAGAACAATAGAAGCAGGATTTAAAGAGGGAACTGCCTATATTGGAGGCAAAGTTGTTCCTGATATTGGTGGCGGAGTATGTCAACTTTCATCAACATTGTATAATTCAGCATTACTTGCAAATTTAGAAATTGTTGAAAGAAGTAACCATGTATTCTTAACAGGATATGTTTCTCCAAGTAGAGATGCAACAGTATATTATGGAAGTTTAGATTTCGTTTTTAAAAATACTAGAACATACCCAATAAAAATAGTATCAACTTCTAAAAATGGAATTTGCAAAACTAGCATTTATGGAATAAAAGAGGAAGTAGAATATGAGGTAGTTATTCAACCAAAAGTAACATCATATATTAATTATTCAACTACCTATGAAAACGATCCTACATTAGAAGAAGGAAAAGAAGTAGTGGAGCAAACAGGTGTAAATGGTTGTAGAAGCGAAGCTTATAAAATTTTAAAATTAAATGGAAAAGTAGTTTCTCAAACATTACTTTCAAAAGATACATATAGTGCTAAACAAAAAATAGTTAGAAGAGGTACTAAAAAAGTAAGCCAACCAGTACAAAGTGCAACTAATACTACAGCACAATAAAGGTAAAAAAGGAAGGCAAATAAATGAACCTTGAAGAAGAAACTAAATTTTTAATAAAAAAATATAATATTAGTGCAAATAAAAATCTAGGTCAAAATTTTTTAATAGATGAGAATGTTGTTGAGAGCATTATAAATGCAGCAAAAATATGTGAAGATGATGTTGTAATAGAAATAGGCCCAGGGCTTGGAACCTTAACAAACAAATTATTACAAAAGGCTAAAAAAGTAATAGCAATTGAATTAGACGATAAAATGATTAATATTTTAAAAGAAAGATTTTTGCTTTATGAAAATTTTGTATTATTAAAAGAAGATGTATTAAGAGTAAACTTTGAAGATTTATTAATAGAACAAAACATTCAAAAAAACAACATAAAAATAGTAGCAAATTTGCCATATTATATTACTACTCCAATAATTACAAAATTATTAGAAGAAAAAGTGCAAGTAAAAAGTATAACTGTTATGGTGCAAAAAGAGGTAGCAGATAGGCTAACTGCTATTCCCGGTAAAAAAGATGCTGGAGCAATTACATATTGTGTTTATTATTATTGTGAACCTGAAAAGGTATTAATTGTTCCAAATAATTCTTTTATACCACCTCCACAAGTAAGTTCAGAAGTAATAACATTAAATATGAGGAAAACTCCTATAGTGAATTTAAAAAATGAAAAAATATTTTTTCAAATGGTAAAAGCAAGTTTTATGCAAAGAAGAAAAACTTTAATAAATGCACTTAATAATGCGGGAATTGCATCAAAAGATGTAATTAAAAATTTATTAAATGAAATGAATTTATCAGAAAACATAAGAGGAGAGGCTTTAAGTATAGAACAATTTGCAGAGCTTTCAAATAAATTAGAAAATTGAAAATAAACCTAACTTGTAAAAAACAAGTTAGGTTTATTTAATGATAAAAAATTATATAAAATTGCAAAACCAACAAATAAGTTATTGACAAAACAGCCTAAAACGGCTTATAATAATAAATGCAATTAGTTCATGCGTCATTAGCTCAGTTGGTAGAGCAGCAGACTCTTAATCTGATGGTCGGAGGTTCGACTCCTCTATGACGCACCAAAAAATAAAGCGATATAAGTATTGATTATTAGTACTTATATCGCTTTATTTTTTATAAGTAATGCAATAACTATTGTTATATATCCTTATATTTTCTAGCTTTTAAGAAAGAAAAGATTCCTAATCCGCATGCAACAATTAATGATGTAAGTAAACCTAATCCAATACCAGTTTGAGGTAGTTTACCAGAAAATACAGTGTTATCTTTTGCACTAGAAGTTCCTTTATTATTAGAAGTACCATTTGTAGTACCAGTACTGCTAGAACCTGCATTATTTGTTGATCCGCTTGTTGTGCCACCATTATTTGTACCACTATTGCTTGGATTTGTTGCAGTTCCATTTGCATATACTGGATATTTCCCCATTATCTCAACTTGTAAAGCAGGACAACTTAATTTTGCAGCATTACCAGCAGCATCTTTAATATTTCCTCCTTTATAATCAACTGTTGTCATTACACCTTTATCTGTATTTTTTACAGTATAAATATATGTAATTGTAGAATCACCAACTGTTCCTTCCGTTAGCTGTATATTTTGCCCATCTCCAAATTTGATAGTTAAAGTTGGAACTGTAGTTCCTTGTACAGCTTCACTAAATACTACATTAATTGCTAATTTAACTTGTGCTGGAACTATAAACATATTTTGATTGTAATATCCTTGTACACTAGCATAAGTTACTAAAATATCTGTAACTGCAGGTGCTGTAACATCACTTCCTGAAGTTGCTTTATCCCAATTTGCAATATATTCAAAAGGTATTTTATGATCTTCAGCATATTTTTTAGAAGTCATATTATCATTACCATAAATGGTAAGATTTGAACATCCGGCTAAAAACATTTTCATCTATACTAACAACAGTATTTGGAATTAAAATTTTTTGTAAACTTTTACAATCTTTAAATGCTCCATAATATGTAAAGGACGTTTCCAAAGTAGTAACACCATCTGGAATTTTTACACTTGTTAAGCCAGTACAATTTTCAAATGTTCTACCACTTATTTTTGATAAATGTTTTGAAAGTGTTAATTCTTTTATACCACTACAGTCGCTAAAAGCAGCTTCCCCTATTGAAGTAACACTATCTGGTATTGTAACACTTGTTAAACCACTACAATTGCTAAAAGCAGAATTTCCTATTGAAGTAAGGGTTTTAGAAAATGTTATAGATGCTAAACCAGAGCAATTTTCAAAAGCATTATTGCCAATTACAGTAATATTATCTGGTATTGTAAAGCTCCTCAAACCAGTACAACCAGAAAAGGTATAAGAACCTATTTGTGTTATTGTATTTGGTATAGTTACTTCTGTTATACCAGTACAATTTTGAAAAGCCGTGTTATAACCATCTTTTAGTGATATAACTGTTTTTCCCTCTATTTCATTTGGTATATCAACTTTCCCTGTTTTTCCAGTAGTTTTACATCTTAAATTTATGACATTACTGCTACTATCTAATTCATAACCCCACTCCATATTTTGTTTAGTATCTGTATATGTTTGTTCTGCTGCATGTACAATAGTTGCAACTAATAATAAAATGCTTACAAAAGAAAGCATGATTATATATTTTACTTTTGTCATTTTTTCACCTCCTTTGTCTTTAGAATATAATAATCGACATATTTATTTTATATCATTAAATTTTCTAAATGTAAAGAAAATATGCGACATTTTCGCAAAATATTTTCATATTTTTTTACTAATATTAAATTATTAATTTTTACTGATATTTCAATAAAATTGGGAAATACTATTTAAAACTACTTAAAGAAAATATGCGTTTTTTTCATATTTTACCTTGTTTTAAATATATACAATTAAGATTATATTAATTATATAGGTGGTGTTAAACATGAAAGATAAGAAAATTAATAAACATATAGGGGAAACCTTAAAAAATCATAGAATAAAAAATGGGTATACCCAAGAGCAGGTTGCAGAATTAATGGATTTAGCACCTAAATATATAAGTCAAATCGAAAGAGGTATATCTGCTGGAACAATAGATACATTAATTAGATTTTGTAATTTGTATAATATTACAACTGATGCAATTTTGTATCCATTATTAGACAGTTCAATAAAAAGTTCTAATCAAAAATATAATAATGATTTTAAAAAGTTATGTAATAGGGATCAGAAAGCAATAGAAAACTTAATTCAATATTATTTAAATAATTAAAAAGAGGTTTTGTTCATAAGAGAATAATTAAACCTCTTTATTTTATGCTAATTTATTATTCATTAAAATTTGACACGCCTTATTTTTAAAAATAATAACTTTAATACAATATTTTTAAAGTATTATTTGTAATAACAATTTTTTTATGATATATTAATGATGAATAATTACGAAATAAGTCGAAACTGATAAAGTTTCAAGGCCAAAATATGAATAAGGGGGAAAAAATAATGAATTCAAAAAAAGCAATTTTAGGTACTACATTAATAGTTGCAGTTATATTTAACTTATTGATGTTTTTACTACCAATTAATAAAACTCTTAATTTTTGGGTAGTTTATGTATCATCTATGATTTCAATTATATTAGCATGTAGTGTATTTTTATGTACATTAACTAAAAAAGGAATACAGGCAAAATTTAATAATTTACCACTAGCTTGGACTACTTGGATATATTTTGCATTGCAATGTATAGCAAGTGGAGCCGAACTAATTTATAATGTAGACTATAGAACCTCATTAATTATTAATGTAATAATATTAGGAATTACAGCTATACTATTAACTTTTGTAGGACTTGGAACAAAAGAGATTCAAAGGGTAGATAAAAAGGTAAAAGAAAAAGTATTTTTTATAAAATCTTTACAATTAGAAGTAGATACATTATCAGAAAAAGTAGAAAATGAGAATCTAAAAAAATTATTTGCTGATTTGTCAGAAAATATAAAATATAGTGATCCAATGACACATTCAGCTTTGGCAGATGTAGAAAATAAAATAGAAGTAAAAGAAAAACAATTAGAAGAAATAATTCAAAAAGATGCAAACAATGAAGCTACAATAAAAGAAAATATTCTAGATATGCAAAAACTAATTGCAGAACGTAATAAAAAAGCAAAATTATATAAGCAAACTCCAGAGCCAGAAGAAACTACAAGTAAGGAAGTTAATTATAAAACAGTTTCTGTTATAAGTGTTACATTAGTGGTATTAATAATTATTGGAATTACAGCTTATATTACAGTTATAACACCAAATAAACAATATAATGAAGCTAACAAATTATTAGAAAATAAAGAATATAGTAAGGCAGAGCAAGCCTTTGAAGAAATGGACGGCTATAAAGATAGTAACAGCATGATTAAAGAATGTACTTATCAATATGCAGATGAACTTTACAAAAAAAGTAAGTATAGTGATGCAATAAATGAATATAAAAAAATACCAGACTACAAAGATAGTAATGATAAAATTCAAGAAGCAACATATGAATATGCTATGATGTTATATAATAACAAAGAATATTCAAAGTCTGCTGAACAATTTTTACAATTGGCAGATTATAAAGATTCAAAAGATAAAGTAATAGAAATATATAATTTATTTGGAGAAAAAGATGTTGTATATTTTGGAAAATATGACAATAAACCTATTGCTTGGCAAATATTAGATACAAAAGAACATAAAGTATTATTAATAGCAAAAGAGTGTATTGATGAGAAGCCATATAATAATGAATATAAATCAGTAAATTGGGAAAATTCAAGCATAAGAGAATGGTTAAACGAAGACTTTTATAACTGTTTTGATGAAAATGAAAAAGATAGAATATTAAAAGATTCAGAAAAAGAAGATGCTATCTTTTTACTATCTTCTAAAGAAATAAAAGAATATGAAAAACTAAAAAATACAAATAAAGCATGGTGGATAGCTGAAAAAGGGGAAAATGAAACAAAGGCTATGTATGTAAGAACAAATGGAAAAGTAAATGAAGAAGGTGATCTTGTAACTAAATTACATGGAGTAAGACCTTGCATTTGGCTTGATTTAGATTAATAAATAAAAATTATAAGGGGAAATATTAGATGGTTTTTAAATGTAAAATTTGTGGTGGTAATTTAGATGTTGAACAAACTTCTAAAGTAATAACGTGTGAATATTGTGGTACAAAGCAAACATTACCAAGCCTAGAAAATGATAAGGTAACTAATTTATATGATAGAGCAAACCATTATAGGCGTAACAACGAATATGATAAAGCAGAAGCTTTATATGAAATGATATTAAATGAAAATAGCAAAGATGCAGAAGCATATTGGTCATTAATTTTATGTAAGTATGGAGTAGAATATGTAGAAGATCCAAAAACACATGAATATATTCCAACATGTAATAGAACTCAAAAAACATCTTTATTAGCAGATGAAAACTACAAACAAGCTTTAAAATATGCTAGTGATGAGCAAAAAGAACTATATAAGGCAGAGGCTAATAAAATTAACGAAATACAAAAAGGGATTCTTGAAATATCTAGCAAAGAAGAGCCATACGATGTATTTATTTGTTATAAAGAAGCGGATGATAACGGACAAAGAACAGAAGATAGTGTTATAGCACAAGAATTATATTATCAATTACAAAAAGAAGGAATAAAGGCATTTTTTGCTAAAATAACATTAGAAAATAAAATTGGTGAACAATATGAACCATACATATATGCTGCTTTAAATTCAGCAAAGGTTATGATTACAATAGGAACAAAAAAAGAATATTTTGAAGCTCCATGGGTAAAAAATGAATGGAGTAGATATTTAGCATTAATAAAAGAAGGGCAAAATAAAGTTATAATACCATGTTTTAAAAATATGGATGCTTATGATTTGCCTGAAGAATTTGCTTATTTACAAGCACAAGACATGAATAAAATTGGCTTTGAGCAAGATTTAATATATGGAATAAAAAAGATAATAAATTCTAAAAAAGATAAGAAAAAAATAAAAAAACCATTAGTTGTAGCTATTGTAGCTGTGATAATTGCTATAATTATTGGGGTGACTGTAGCATTTGTTAGTTTAAATAAAAAAATAGAAAATAACAAGCAAATAGCTGAAGAAGAAAAATCAATTTTAAAACAAGATATAGCAGCACGTGGGGGCTATACGTTTAATGTAACAGTTGAAGAATTAAAAAACAAAATCCTTGAAAAAATTGATTCTGATGAATATAAAGAGATGACAATAGAAGTAAGGGAAATAACAGCGTATGAGGGATATGATGGTGCTACTTGCCTTGCTATAGGCTGGGTATATGATGCTACAGAAACAGAATCAGAATATGTTGTTGGTATAGAAATTTATAATCAAAGCAATTACATAAGTGATGGTGGATATGTTTCAATGGTTACTTGCAAGCCAGCAAGATATGGTAGTGGGGACATGTCACAACTTATTATACCAGAAAATTTATATGAAGAAGCTAAAAAAATATTAGGATCAGAAACAGAAGAGTGGAATGAACTTATGAAAACTGGTACTATAGAGGAAAGTACATACGACATATTTACTTCTGAAGAAATAGATCCAAATGAAAGATTTCAAGCTGGAATGGCAAAAAGTATATATATAAGTGGAGATTAAAAAAATGGTATATAAATGTAAAATATGTGGTGGCGATTTAGAGCTTGAAGAAAACCTTAAAATTGCAACATGTGAGTATTGTGGAAATAAGCAAGTATTGCCAAAAACATCAAGTGAAAAACAAAATAGGCTATATGATAGAGCAATGCATTTTAAGGAAAATAACGAGTACGATAAAGCAATAGCCATATTAGAGGAAATTTTGCTTGAAAATAGTACTGACTGTGATGTATATTGGCAACTAGCTTTATGTGAGTATGGTGTAGAATATGTAAAAGATAAAAAAACGGGGCAATATATACCAACATGTAATAGAATAAACACTACTCCTATTTTGATAAATAATAATTATAAAAATGCATTAAAATATGCAGATAATGATGAGAAAAAAGTATATGAAGAGGAAGGCAAAAAAATAAATGATATACAAAAAAATGCAATAGAAATTGCAAACAAAGAGGAGCCTTTTGATATATTTATTTGCTATAAAGAAACTGATGAAAATGGCAGTAGAACTGAAGATAGTGTTATAGCACAAGACTTATATAATATACTAATAAAAGAAGGCTATAAAGTATTTTTTGCTAAAATTACATTAGAAAATAAACTCGGAACAGAATATGAACCATATATTTTTTCAGCACTTAATTCTTCTAAAATAATGATTACTGTAGGAACAAAAAAAGAAAACCTTGAATCGCCATGGGTTAGAAATGAATGGAGCAGATTTTTAACATTATGCAAACAAGAAAAACAAAAAATATTAATACCTACATATAAAAATATGAGCCCATATGATATGCCAGAAGAATTTGCACACCTACAAGCAATTGATTTAGGAAAAATAGGGGTTATAGAAGACTTAAAAAATAAAATTGCAAGCATTATAAAAAATACGGGAAGTAAAACTAAAACAAAAGAAAAAAAGAAAAAACGAAAAAAAATAATAATATTTTTTATAATTTTTATAGTTTTATTATTTAGCATAATATTAGGAATTAATATTATTAATAAAACAATAATTCCTGCAGTAAAATATAAAGATGCAAATAAATTAATGGCTGAAGAAAAATATAACGAAGCATTAGTAATTTTTGAGGAGCTAGGAAATTATGCAGATAGTAAAGATAAAATTACAGAATGTAATAATAAAATAAAAGAAGAAATAGATGCAAAATTAAAAAAATATATTGGTACATATGATAAAACTAAAATGCAAAATTATCTTGGTAATGAAGAGCCTTTTGGATATTCATTAATTGTTGAAAGTGCAAGTAGCTCTGGAATTAGAATTGATTTAACATATGACCATCATAAAGTCACAAGTTTTTCTGCAAAAGCACATTTAGATGAAAATGGAAAGTATACATTTTTATATAAAGATACATGGAGAAATAGCGGAGAAGGAACATTAGAGCTTTTAGAAGATGGAATAAAAATTAATATAACAAATTCTAGTAAAGATGGCAGATATGATAATGATATGGGTGAGCAAGAATTAATATTTAAATTTTCAGATATGACAAAGGAAAAATAAACCTCAACTTAAGAGGTTTATTTTTTAGATAAAAACAAAAAACTCTATTGACTAAAACAAAAATAAAAAGTATGATAATGGCATATAATAAAAGGGAAAATAATGCTATTAAAAGAGTAACAAAAAGGAGAAAAATTATGCTACAATTAAAAAACATTACAAAAAATTATTTGTCAGGTGAAAATGAAGTAAAAGCTTTAAGAGGAATTAGTATAGAATTTAGAAAAAGTGAATTTGTTTCTATACTAGGGCCAAGTGGTTGCGGGAAAACTACTTTACTTAACATTATAGGTGGTCTAGATAGATACACTTCAGGTGACTTAATTATTAATGGAAAATCAACAAAAGAATTTAAAGATAGAGACTGGGACGCATATAGAAATTATTCAGTAGGTTTTGTTTTTCAAAATTATAATTTAATACCACATCAAAGTGTTCTTTCAAATGTAGAATTAGCTTTAACTCTTTCTGGAGTTTCAAAATCAGAAAGAAGAAAAAGAGCAATAGAGGTATTAAAAAGTGTAGGATTAGAGGATCAAATTTATAAAAAACCAAGCCAAATGTCTGGTGGGCAAATGCAAAGGGTTGCAATTGCAAGAGCCCTAGTAAATAACCCAGATATTATTTTAGCAGATGAACCAACAGGAGCATTAGACACAACTACTAGTAATCAAATTATGGAGATACTAAAAAGTATTTCTAAAGATAAATTAATAATTATGGTAACACATAACCAAGAACTAGCAGAAAAATATTCTTCAAGAATTATAAGAGTATTAGATGGAAAAGTAATAGATGATACTAATTCATATACTACTGAAAATTCCGAAGTAAATACAGCAAAAGAAAAAAGAAGGACTTCAATGAAATTTTTTACTGCATTAAGATTAAGCCTTAATAATTTGATGACTAAAAAGGGGAGAACTTTTTTAACATCTTTTGCGGGTAGTATAGGAATTATTGGAATAGCACTTATTTTATCTATTTCAAATGGAGTTCAAAACTATATAGATAAAGTTCAAGAAGATACCCTTTCTTCATACCCTATAACAATTCAAGAAGAAAGTGTTGACATGTCAAGTATTATGAGTTCGTTTATGGACTTAAGGGAAGATAGAAATCATGAAGATGGAAAAGTATATTCTGTAGAAATTATGAATGACATGTTAAGTACAATGTCTAGCAAAGTAGAAAGAAATAATTTAGAGGAATTTAAAAAATATTTAGATTCTGAAGGAAACAATGTAAAAAATAATAGTAATGCTATTCAGTATGGGTATGATTTAAATATTAATTTATATTCTTCTGATACTAAAAATGGAGCTGTACAAGTAAACCCAAATCAAGTAATGAAAATAGTAGGTCTTCAAGCTGATGTGCCAGAGGCAATGCAGGGGCAAGCAAGTATAATGATGACTAACAATAATGTATGGCAGGAAATGATGGACAATAGTGAGTTATTAAAATCTCAATATGATATTTTAGCAGGAAAATGGCCAGAAAAATATAATGAAGTTGTTCTTATTGTAAGTGAAAATAATGAAGTAAGTGATTATATGCTATATTCATTAGGGCTTAAAAATCAAGAAGAGCTTAAAGATAAAATGGAAGAAATAAAAGAAGGCAAGGAAGTAGCTAAAACAGAAGAAGAAGTTTTTACTTATGATGAATTATTAAATTTATCTTTTAAATTAATTTTAAATACAGATTATTATGAAAAAGAGCATGGAGTTTGGGTGGATAAAAGCGAAAATAAAGATTACATGAAGAAAAAAGTACAAGAAGCGGAAGATATAAAAGTAGTAGGAATTTTAAGACCAAATGATGCATCTGTAAGTACTGCACTAACAGATGGAATAGGTTATACAAAAGATTTAAAAGAATATGTTATTGACAAAGTAAATAGCACTAAAATTGTAAAAGAACAAAAAGAAAATAAAAAAGTAAATGTGTTTACTGGAATTGATTTTCCAGAAAACAAAGATGATGCAGCTTTTAGTTTTAATGATTTATCAACAGAGCAAAAAATGCAGCTTGCTAGCTTAAGCCAAGAGGAATTAGCAAAGTTAATGCAAACCTATACAGATAATGCAAAAGCAAGTTATGAAGATAATTTAAGCAAATTAGGTGTAGTAGATTTAGAAAAACCAAGTATAATTTACATTTATCCAACTAATTTCGAATCAAAAGATAGTATAAAAACAGCAATTGAAGATTATAATACAGAGCAAAGAAATAATGATAAAGAAGGAAATGTTATTACCTATACAGATATGATAGGAATTATGATGGATTCTGTAACAGTTATTATTGATGTTATTAGTTATGTATTAATTGCATTTGTATCTATTTCTTTAATAGTTTCATCTATTATGATAGGAATTATAACATATATTTCAGTACTAGAAAGAACAAAAGAAATTGGAATTTTAAGAGCAATAGGAGCTTCTAAAAAAGATATATCAAGAGTATTTAAGGCAGAAACTTTAATTGTTGGATTAGTTGCAGGTGCATTAGGAATAGGTATTACTGTATTATTATGTATACCAATAAATATATTAATTGCTACTCTTTCAGGGGTAAGTGGAGTGTCCGCATCCCTTCCAGTTGTAGCAGGAATTGTATTAGTTGCAATTAGTATGGCACTTACTATGATAGCAGGATTAATTCCATCTAAAATGGCAAGTAAAAAAGACCCAGTAGAAGCATTAAGAACAGAATAATAAAATTATGTAAACAAAAGGAGAAGTATAAAATGATAGAAATGTACAATACAAATATAGAAACAAACGAAACTATCAAAACTAAAAAATATGAAAAAGGTAATTGGATAAATTTAATTGCTCCTTCTGAAGAAGAAATACAAGAGATTTGCAAAAATATTAATATACAAGATGGATTTATTAGAGATGCTTTAGACTTTGAAGAAAAAGCAAGAATTGATATAGAAGATGATGACAATACAACCTTGTTTGTTATAGATGTGCCAATTCGCGAAAAAGAAGGAGATAATTTAATATATAGTACAATGCCAATTGGTATTATTTTAGTTAGAGATGATTATTTTATTACAGTTTCTATTAGAAAAAATGAAATAATTCAAAATTTAACAAAAAATGGAATGAGAAATATAGCAACTTATAAAAAAAGCAGATTTTTATTACAAATTTTATATTCAAATGCTTCTTTATATTTGAATTTATTAAAGAAAATAAATAAAGAAACAGAAATTGCAGAATCTGATTTAAAAAATTCTATGAGAAATAAAGAATTATTAAAATTATTAAGTTTGGAAAAAAGCTTGGTATATTTTACTACATCTTTAAAATCTAATGAAGTAGTTATGGAAAAAACAATGAGAGGAAAAATTGTTAAATTATATGATGAAGATGAAGATTTACTAGAAGATGCAATTGTTGAAAATAAGCAGGCAATAGAAATGGCTAAAATATATAGTGATATTTTAAATGGTACAATGGATGCTTATGCTTCAATTATTTCTAATAATTTAAATGGTGTAATGAAAGTTTTAACATCTATTACGATTATTTTAGCAATTCCTACTATGATATCAAGCTTTTGGGGAATGAATGTACCAGTACCAATGCAAGGTAATAGATTTGGTTTTATTATAATATTAATATTTTCTATCATTATAACTTTACTGGTAACCATTTTTCTTAACAAAAAAAATATGCTTAAATAATAATTTGCATAAATTTATTTTATAAAAAATGATTTTTTAAAATAAAAAATATTTCAAAAAATAAAATGTCCTCTATAAAAAAAGTATAAAAATATAAAAAAGGAATATACTAATCATGAAAACTATTTTGTATACAAAATAAAGGAGGATATTAAAATGAAAGTTATTGATAAAATTGCACTATTATTAGTAATTATAGGTGCTATCAACTGGGGATTAGTAGGAATATTTAACTTCAATTTAGTAGATACTATATTTGGAACAATGTCTATAATAAGCAGAATTATTTATATCCTAGTTGGTATATCAGGACTATGGGCAATTAAATTATTATTTGAAGACTAATTTATTTTAAAATTAAATTAAAATAGTATTTATTTCAAAATAATTGAAATAAATACTATTTTATTGTATAATAAAGCACGTAAATAATTAAAAGGAGGTACAAAAATGCTTACGGCAACAGGAGTAACAGTTAGATTTGGAAAACGAACATTATTTGAGGATGTAAATATAAAATTTAATAAAGGTTGTTGCTATGGAATTATTGGTGCAAATGGTTCTGGAAAATCAACTTTCTTAAAAGTATTATCTGGGGAAATTGAACCTAGTAAAGGTGAAGTTTCAAAAGAAAAAACAGAGAGAATATCTGTATTAAAACAGGATCACTTTGCATACGAAGATTTTACAGTAATGGATACTGTTATTATGGGTAATAGTGAGCTTTACCAAATTATAAAAGAAAAGGACGAAATATATGCAAAACCAGATTTTTCAGAAGCTGATGGAATGAGAGCAGCAAAATTAGAAGAAAGATTTAGTGAATTAGACGGATGGAATGCAGAATCTGATGGTGCAGTTTTATTAAATGATTTAGGAATTACACCTGATAAACATTATTCATTTATGAATGAATTAGAAGCAAAAGATAAGGTAAAAGTACTTTTAGCTCAAGCATTATTTGGAAACCCAGATATTTTATTATTAGATGAGCCTACAAATGATTTGGATTTAAAAAGTATTGAATGGTTAGAAGAATTTTTAATTAACTTTGAAAATACTGTTATTGTAGTATCACATGATAGATATTTTTTAAATAAAGTATGTACACATATTGCAGATGTTGATTTTGGTAAAATTAAAGTTTATCCAGGAAATTATGATTTCTGGTATGAGTCAAGCCAGCTTGCATTAAAGCAAATGAAAGAAGCAAATAAAAAGAAGGAAGAAAAAATTAAAGAATTACAAGAATTTATTGCAAGATTTAGCGCAAATGCTTCAAAATCTAAACAAGCTACATCTCGTAAAAAGTCATTAGAAAAAATTGAATTAGATGAAATTAAACCATCAAACAGAAGATATCCATATATAGACTTTAAGCCAGATAGAGAGCCAGGAAAAGAAATTTTACAAGTAAAAAATATTTCAAAAACAATAAACGGAGAAAAAATATTAGATAATGTTTCTTTTTCAGTAAAAGCAAATGACAAAATTGCATTTTTAGCAGATAATGAAAATGCAAAAACAGTATTATTTCAAATAATAGCTGGGGAAATGCAGCCAGACGAAGGAGAATTACTTTGGGGAACTACTATTACTCAAAATTATTTTCCAAAAGATAATAATTATTTATTTGAATCAGATTTATCTATTACAGACTGGTTAAGAGGATATTCAAAAGACCCAGATGAAACCTATGTAAGAAGCTTTTTAGGCAGAATGTTATTTTCTGGTGAAGAAGCACTAAAAAAAGTAAATGTACTTTCTGGTGGAGAAAAGGTAAGATGCGTATTTTCAAAAATGATGCTTTCAGGTGCAAACTTTTTAATTTTTGATGAACCAACAAACCATTTAGATATGGAATCTATTACAGCACTAAATGAGGGTATGAAAAGGTTTAAAGGAAATATTTTATTCACATCACATGATCATCAATTAATGCAAACAGTTGCAAATAGAATAATTGATTTAAAAGCAAATGGAGTAGTAGATAGAGAAGTAACATATAATGAATATTTAGGAATAGAGTAATGAAAGGAGTAATATTTATGTTTTGTAATAAATGTGGAAATAAAGTAGAAGATAATGATATATTTTGTAATAAATGTGGATTTCGTGTAGCACCAGAAATGGGAAGCATTACATTCGCAAGGGAAGGAAAGTTTTATGGTTCGCTTGTAGCAATTCAAGTATTTATGGATGGAATATTGGTAGCAACTATAAAAAATGGAACTGAAGCAACAGTTCCTGCAAGTATTGGAAAGCATAAAATTTCATTTAATTTATGGAGTGGAAATGATATAGAAGATATTGAAATTTTTCCAGCACATCCTAATATAAAAGTATTTTTCACATTAAAAGCAGGTGCTGTTACAAGCAAACCTAGAATAACAAATATTATTAATTTATAAAGTAGAGGTAAAGAATGGAAGCACAAGAAAAAATTGCAAATAGAATAGCAGAAGAGCTAAACATAAAATTATTACAGGTAACTAAAACCATACAATTAATTGATGAAGGAAATACAATTCCATTTATTGCACGTTACAGAAAAGAAGTAACAGGTGGACTTTCTGATGAAATTTTAAGAGATTTTGGAGAAAGGTTAACATATCTTCGTAATTTAGAAACAAGAAAAGAAGAAGTAAAAACATCTATTGAAAATCAAGGAAAATTAACAGATGAAATTGTAGCTTCATTAGATAATGCTAAAACATTGTCAGAAGTAGAAGATATATATAGACCATATAAGCAAAAGAAGAAGACAAGAGCTACGGTTGCTAAAGCAAAGGGATTAGAGCCACTTGCTGAAATTATATTAGAGCAAAAAGAAACAAAGCCAATAGAAGAAATAGCACTACAATATGTAACTAAACCAGAAGAAATAGATGAAAATACACCAAAAGAGAAAATAGTGGAAAGAGTAGAAGATGCAATACAAGGAGCAAAAGATATTATTGCAGAAATAATTTCTGATAACCCTGAATATAGAAAACAAATAAAAAGAAAATGTTACAGGGATGGATTTATTGTAACAAAAGCAAGCAACCCAGAAGAAAAAACTGCGTATAATATGTATTATGATTTTAATGAAAAAATAAATAGAATACCAAGTCACAGAATATTAGCAATTAACCGTGGTGAAAAAGAAGAAGCTTTAAAAGTAAAATTAGATAAAAATGAAGATGATATTTTAGGTTACATAAAACGAGATATAATTAAAGGAAAAACACAATTTACTGAAATTTTAGAAGACACTATTTTAGACAGTTGGGAGCGATTAATTGAACCATCAATAGATAGAGAAATCCGTTCAGATTTAACAGAAAAGGCAGATGCTCAAGCAATAAAAGTTTTTGGTAAAAATGCAAAACCACTTTTATTAGCAGCACCACTTAAAGGTTATACTGTTATGGGGTTTGACCCAGCATATAGAACAGGTTGTAAAATAGCAGTTATTGATGAAACAGGAAAACTTTTAGCTACCACTACCGTATATCCAACTGAACCTCAAAATGATATAGAAGGTGCTAAAAAAGAACTCATAAATTTAATAAAAAAATATAAAGTTGGAATTATTGCTATTGGAAATGGTACAGCATCTCGTGAATCTGAAAGTTTTGTATCAAATATGATAAAAGAAATAAGCGAAGATGTGCACTATGCAATTGTAAGTGAAGCGGGCGCTTCTGTTTATTCTGCTTCTAAACTTGCAACAGAAGAATATCCAGATATAAATGTATCATTAAGAGGAGCAATTTCTATTGCAAGAAGGCTTCAAGACCCTCTTGCAGAGCTTGTAAAAATAGATCCAAAAGCAATTGGAGTAGGGCAATATCAACATGATGTTGACCAAAAGAAGCTAACAGAAAGTTTAACAGGTGTTGTAGAAGATGCTGTAAATGAAGTAGGCGTAGATGTTAATACAGCAACACCATCACTTTTAGCTTATGTAGCAGGAATTAACAAAACAATTGCAGGAAATATTGTAAAATACAGAGATGAAAATGGAAAAATAAAAGAAAGAAAAGAACTTTTAAAAGTAGCCAAATTAGGAAAAACCGCATTTAATCAATGTGCAGGATTTATTAGAATACCAGGTGGAAAAAATCCTTTAGAAAATACCGCAGTTCACCCAGAAAGTTATGATATAGCAGAAAATTTATTAAAGAAAATAGGTTATAAAAAAGAGGATTTATTAGACAAAGAAAAAATAAATGAAATAAGGAAAAATTTAGCTAGTGTTAATATTGAACAAACAGCTACAGAGTTACAAGTAGGGCAAATGACATTAAAAGATATTGTTCAAGAATTATCAAAACCGGGAAGAGATCCAAGAGAAGATATGCCAAAGCAAATTTTAAGATCAGATGTATTAAAATTTGAAGACTTAATAGAGGGAATGGTTTTAAACGGAACAGTTAGAAATGTAACAGATTTTGGAGCTTTTGTAGATATTGGAGTAAAGCATGATGGGTTGGTTCATATTTCAAATTTGAGTAATAGTTTTGTAAAAAATCCATCTGATATAGTTTCTGTTGGAGATATTGTTAAAGTAAAAGTTATTGGAATTGATAGTGAAAGGCAAAAAGTACAGCTTTCTATGAAAGATGTATAATAAAACTGTGATTTATAGTATAAATAAAGATGCTGTTCTAGGCTAGAACAGCATCTTGCTTAAATTCATCTTTAATTTTTTGAATTTCATCATAATGATTATTTAAAATATCTAAAAATACTTTTACAATTTCTGGATCAAATTGAGTTCCAGAACAGTCTTTAAGTTCTTCTTCTACTATATCTAAAGATAAGCTGTCTCTATAAGTTCTTCTAGATGTCATAGCATCAAAAGTATCGGCAATAGCTGCAATACGTGCCAAATAAGGAATATCCTCTCCTTTTAGCTTACCAGGGTAACCTTTTCCATCATACCTTTCATGATGGTGTTTTACAATTGGTATAATATCTTGAAAAACTTCTGCATTACATAAAATATGAGCACCAATTGATGGATGATTTTTAATTTCTGAATATTCATCATCTGTTAGTTTAGATTCTTTTAGTAAAATACTATCTGGAATTCCTATTTTTCCAATGTCATGAAATAATCCACCAACTTTTAAAATTTTTAAATTCTCTTCAGAAAGCCCCAAATATTTACCTAATAATACAGAATATGCTGAAACCCTATCAGAATGTCCTCTAGTATAAGGGTCTTTTGCCTCTACTGTATATCTTAAAGTTTCAATGCTATCTAAATATGCTTTTTCTAGTTTATCAATTGTATTTGATAGCTCACCATTAATTCTTTTAATTTCATTCATTTGTTCAATTGATTTTATACCAGATTCAATAAGAAGTAGTAATTGATCAAATTTATCACTTTTTTCACAATAACCTTGAATATCTAATTTTCTAATTGTTTCAAGTGGTGGAGCTAAATCTTTATGACCTGTTAGTAATAGAATATATAATTCTTTATTAAATTTTCTAATTTCCTCTACTACTTTATCTCCATGAATAGGTGTCATTATAAAGTCCAAAATCATTAAATCAAAATGTTCATTTTTAACTTTTTCAATTGCTTCCATCGGATCTGTTACACCAGTTAATTCATATCCCGAACGTTTTAAAAATACAGATAAAGAATCTACTATTCCTTCTTCATCATCAACCGCTATTATTTTGTAGCCAGAACTTGATGACGCTTGCATATTTTTTCTCATATATTCACCTCATTTTTTATTTGAATTATATCATAACTTGTCAATATTTTACAATTTTTACCTAAAAAATGCAAGACATTACATTTATTAAGCAGGTAAAACAATATCAAATTTTGTTCCTTTACCTTTTTCTGTTTCGTATGTAATATTTCCGTTAAAGTGTGCACGTATTGTAGAATATGACATAAATAAACCAAGACCTGTTCCATTTTTTCCTTTTGTAGTAATCATTTCTTTGAATAATTTCTCTTGCACTTCTTGTGGAAGTCCACCTGCATAATCCCTAATAGAAATTGTAACATTCTTTCCTTCATTAGATAAAACCAAGTCAATTTCTTCATTAGTTTTTCCATTATAAGCTTGAATAGCATTTGAAATCATATTATTAATTACTTGTACTAAACTATTTATATTTCCATGTAAAACAATATTAGGGTCTGCTTCCATTTTTACATTTAAAGAAATTAGGGCATTTTTAAGTTCATGTTTCATTAAAATATCAACACGTTTTACTAGTTCATCTAAAGTAAATGAAACTGCTTGCTCTTCAGATAAAGTAACAGCTTGTCCTTTTACGGCAGTAATTACGTCTGACATATATTCAGTATAATTTCTAATTTTATCAACCCATTCTGTCATATCGCTTGCAATTGCATGATGGTCATCTACTGTAACTTCTGGGTCACCTACTGAAGCTTCATATTCTTTTATTAAATCTGTTAAGCCTTCTGCTGCTCCTGCTATTGACATGATAGGAGTTTTTAAGTTATGTGCAATACCACCAATTAACTGTCCAAGTGAAGCTAAACGCTCTCTTTCCATAAGCATATTTTGGTTTTCCTTAATAGTTTGCATATCCATCATATGTTGAGTTACATCTTTAAATAAAATTAAAGTACATAAAAATGTTTTCTTATTGCGAATACTATTAATTTCAATATGAAAATATTTTGGCTCATTTTTTAACTTTTCTTCAAAATAAAGAGTTATGTCTGAATTCTTTGTTTTTTCGATATGTCCTTTTAATGCTTTATCAGTAATAGGAAAAGAAGAATTTTTCTTAACCCATTCAAAAACATTTTTATTTCTAATATCAGCATCTTTAATATTAAACATAGAAAGAAATGTTGTATTAAAGTCTGTTATAACATTATTTTCATCTATTACAATATAACCATCAGAAATTCTGTCTAAAATTCTTTGTAGTGGAATAGGTGTAATTCTAGTAAAGTTAAATTTGAATATAGCATATGTATAAACAATTACCAAGAACGAGAAGCTAATAGGTGTAATATATGTAGTAATTTTTATTATACCAAGTGTGCCTAATAGGTTTAAAACTAAAGGAATACAAGTACCAATAATAATTAAAATAGACTGCTTTGAAAAAAAGCCAGAGTTTTTGAATGTATATTTAAAAAAGTAAATTAATCCAATTCCAAATAATAAATAAGTGTAGATAGAGTGGACAGTAAAATATTTACCATAAACCATTTGAGTAACATCAGGATTATACTTTTCAAAAAATAATAAATGATTTTCATTAGTTAATAATATAATTATAGATAAAATGGGTATAACAAGTAAAAGAGAATGATACCATTTTAATTCAATTCTATTATTTGCAAAAATAACTCCTAGTGCTAAAAATGCTACTGGCGAAAATACTACACCAAGACCAGAGATTTTTTCAAAGAAAATTGGTTCAATAGAAGAATGTTGATATAGTATTTGTAGTACAGAGCCTAGAGTCCAAACAAACATACAAGTAAGCAATGTTAATATTGCATTTTTTAATTGACTTTTCTTTTTTTGATTCCATAGAACAAAAAAGAAAGTAAAAATAATCAATACTTCAGATACTAGCATAGCAATTAGTGAGCTTAAATTTTCCATAAGATACCTCCAATTTAAATAAATTTTATTTCTTTTAAATAATTTATATATTTTTGTAAATATGTATTGTCTATATTGCTCCAATTAAAGCCAATTAAATTTAATAAGAACTTACTAAATTCTGAACTTAAAGTAGTAGAATTTAAATAGTTAAATTCAGAATTTTGATTTATATCTATAATAATTCCTGATAAAATGTCCTTATTATCATTTTGCAATATTTTTTCTACAGATGCTTTAAATTCTTCATTAGGTACAGTTTTTAACTTAATATCATAAGTATTTAAAACATCAATTAATTTTTTCATTGTTATTGTTTTATCATTATATACATGTACTACATTGATATAAGGTACATAATTTTGCATAAGCAAGATTATAGCGTTTGCACATAAATCAACAGGGGTAAATTCTAAAGGCATATTTATAAAAGCATTAGGAATTGCACCAATATTGATGAAAGTTTTTAGTCTGTTAATAAATGCATTAGTATCAGCATTTATTTGAAAAACTCCATCTGAAAAACGGCTAGTAATATTTCCTAAACGCAAAATTACAGCATTTAAGCCATTTTCAATTTGTTCTAATATTATTTTTTCCGCTTCAAATTTTGTTCTAATGTATATATTATCTAAATTTTGACCAATATACAAGTTATTTTCTGTAAATGTAGTATCTAATTTAGAATTTCCATAAACACTAGTAGTAGATATATGTAAAAATCTTTTATTATATTTTTTACAAATCTCTATTACTTTTTTAGTTAATTCTACATTAACTTGGGTAAAGCTTTTTTCATTTCCATAATGTTTAACTACAGCTGCAGCATTAATAATACAAGAAATGCTATTTATGATATTATTAAATTTATCTTCACTTAAACCAAGATTTTCTTTTAGAACATCACCAGTTAAAATAATAATTCTATTACCAATATAATCATCTAATTCTTTTCCAAAGTAAAAGTGCAAAACATTAATTAATCTATTGTAAGCATTTTCACCTTTTTTATTTCTAACTATGCAATAAATTATTCCATTATCATTTTTTATAAATGAGTATAAAATGTGAGCACCTACAAATCCGTTAGCACCAAGAAGCAAAATATTATTATTATCACTTCTTTTAATATCATTCCTATTGATATATTGAACCGTGTTTCTTTCAAGAACTTTATTTATTATATCATAGTTAAAATTATTTTCTTGTTTTACAATTACTTCAGAGCAATTATCAGCAAGTTCTTTTACTGTAGGGTAATCAAAAATATTAGAATATGGTATATTTATCTTATAAGATAATAGTTCAGTTTTAAATTTAATAGCTGTAAGTGAATCAGCACCACATTCAAAAACATTGTCTTGAATACCAATTTGATGATTTAATAATTTGCTCCATACTTCACAGAAAAGTTTTTGCTTTTCTGTTTGAGGTGCAACATAATTTATTTGACTTTCTTGCAGATGGATATTATAGTTTTGTAATTGTTTTTTATTTATTTTTCCATTTTGAGTTACAGGAAGTTCTTCTAATTGTTTAAAATATTTTGGCACCATATATAAAGGTAATACTTTAGAAAGTTCACTTCTCATTTCAGTTATGTTTTTCTCACAAGAAGCTGTGTAAAAGGCAGCAATATATTGTGGATCACTATTATAAATAACTGCTACATTTGTAATATTAGATAATTTTAACATTTGCTTTTCTATTTCAGAAAGCTCTACACGAAGACCCCTAATTTTAATTTGGAAATCTTTTCTACCAATATATGCTATTTCGCCATTTTCCTTATAATATGCTAGGTCTCCAGTTTTATATAAGGTTCCATTTCCAAATGGATTAGGTACAAAAGCTTCTTTTGTTAAATCTTCTTGATTAATATAACCACTGCCAACGCCATCTCCACTAATACAAAGTTCTCCAATAAAACCACAAGGAAGCAGATTTAAATCTTTATCACAAATATATAATTGTACATTATAAAATGGAGTTCCAATTGTAATGTCACTTGAAGTAACTTGTTTACTAGAAGAACAAGCAGTAGCCTCACTTGGACCATAGCCATTATAAATAGAAGCACTAGTAGTGTGTTTTAATTTTTCATAAAGTTCAGGTGTAAATACCTCACCACCTAATTGAATTACTTTTAAATTATTTAGTACATCAGAATCTTTAATATTTTCTAGTAATAAATTCATTCTAGTAGGGGTAGTAAGTATAAAGTCAACCTTATGTTTCGTAATTAGTTCAGCAGCATATAAAGGTATTTTCTGTTGTTCTTCATTTGATAAAACTACAGTCTTTCCAGAAAGCAAAGGCACAAAGTTTTCAACAATGAACATATCAAAAGAAATAGCACTAATACTTAAGAAATTATTACATATATCTGTTTGTAAAACTTTTTTATAATTAAGTAACATATTTAAAACGCCAATTCTTTTTAGTAAAACACCTTTTGGAGTACCAGTAGAGCCAGAAGTGTAAATTACACAAAATCCATCATCATTAGAAGAAATAATATTAATATTGTTTTTGCTATATTTTTCAAAGTCAACTTCTGACAATATTAGTTTATTAGAAAAATCAATATCTTTTACACCATTATCTGTAATAAGTAATGGAGATTTACTATTTTCTAACATGTAAATTATTCTATCAAAAGGAAGGCTTTCATCAATAAGTAAATATGTAGCACCTGACTTTAAAACAGCAAGCATGCTAATAATTGTTTGAATAGAGCGTTTTAACAATATTCCAACAACTTGATTTCTTTGAATATGATAATTTTCTACTAAACAATGTGAAAGCTGATTTACTTTTTCGTTTAAAGAAGAATAAGAAATATTATTATTTTCAAATATAAGGGCAGTTTCATTTTGATGCTTTTCTACCTGTTCTTCAAATAAACTAATTAAAGGAAGTTCTTTATTATATGGCATGTATGTATTATTAAACTCATTTAAAATTTTATTTTCTTCTTCTTGTGATAGCATATTAACTTTTGCAATTGAAGTTTTTAAATTATTTATTAAATAAGACACTATATTTTTATAATGCATAGCCATTTTTTCAATAATATCTTTAGTAAATAATTTAGTGCAATATTCAAATCTCATTTCAAAATTATTAGAAGAAGGTATAACTTCTAGTGAAAAATCAAATTTTGAAATTTTTAAATTAGGAATAGAATATTTTGCATTAATATTACCTAATTTTACGGTTTCATAACCATTATTTTGATAAATAAACATGGTATCAAAAATAGGATTTCTACTAATATCTCTTTTTAATTTTAAATCTTTTACTAACATATCAAAAGGATATGCTTGGTGAGAAAAAGCTTGCAAGCATAATTCTTTTACTTGCTTTAAATAATCATAAATATTAGTTTTAGAAGAAATATTTGTACGAAGTGCTAAATTATTTACAAACATTCCAAGTAAACTATCAAGTTCAGGCTTTTCTCTATTTATAATAGGAGTACCTACTACAATATCTTCTTGACCAGTATATTTATATAATAAAATAAAATATGCAGAAAGTAATATCATATAAGGTGTTATATTTATTTCTTTAGAAAGATTAATTATTTTTTCATAAATAGATTCATCAAGTGAAAAAAAGTAAGAGTCTCCTTCAAAAGATTGCTTTGTAGGTCTAGGTAAAGTCATTGGCATATCTAAAGGTGTAACTTCCTTAAAAAATTTATCTAACCAATAATTTTTATCTTCTTCATAAGTGTTACTTTCAAAATATTTATTTTCCCATGCAGAATAATCTTTATAATCGATTTTTTTATCTTCTAAAATACCATCATTATAAAGAGTAGTTAATTCTTTTAATAAAATTGATAAAGATGTTCCATCACTAATACTGTGGTGCATATCAATTAAAAGTAAAGCTTTTTTGTTTTCAAATAAAATTAGTTTTGTACGAAATAGTAAAGGTTTATGCAAATCAAATGGCTTTACATAATCCTTAATAATATTTTCTCTATCTTTCCAAATTCCATTTTCTACATCTAATGTAAAATCAAATTCATTGGTTACTTTTTGAACCAAATTATCATTAACAATTGCAAAATAAGTACGCAATGAAGAATGTCTTTGTATTAATTTTTTTAAGCAGTCTTCTAATTTTTTAGTATCTGGATAACTATCTAATAAAAGACCACCTGCAATATTATATAATGTAGAATTTTCATCCATTTGAGAAGCATAATAAATTCTCTTTTGCGCAGAAGAAGCAGGGTAGAAGTCCATAGCTTCTATATGCTCTATTGTATCTAATTTTTGTGTGTTTACTTGACCTTGAGTAAAATCAGATAAATCTTTTATTATAGGGTAGTTAAGAATATCTTTTACATTTATTTTTATATTTATCTTTCCATATAGCATTGTACATAAATTTATAGCAGATAATGAATCTCCACCCAAATCAAAAAATGAATCTTCTATACTAATTTCATTTTGATGTAATAAAGTCTTTAAGCAATTTATTATAATTTTATCTAAATCATTTCTAGGTTTTACTATTTCAGAGCTAGAATTTTGGGTAGGCTCTGGCAAAGCCTTATGATCAATTTTTCCATTAATATTTAAAGGAAACTCTTTTAATACTGTAATATAAGTAGGAACCATATAAGCAGGAAGAGAAGACTTTAAAAATAATTTTAATTGTTTAATATCTATATTATTTTCTGCAGTTAAATATGAGCAAATAATACTTTGATTATCTTGCTTTTTCACCAATGTATATGTTTGTTTTACGCCAGAATATTCTTTTAATTTTGTATCAATTTCAGAAAGCTCTACACGAAAACCACGAATTTTTACTTGATTATCAATTCTTCCTAAAAACTCTATTCTACCATCTGGTAAAATGCGTGTTAAATCACCAGTTCTATATATTCTGCCTTTAGCAAATGGATTAGGTAAAAATTTTTCTTTTGTTAAATCATCACGATTTAAATAACCTAAACCAACACCATCTCCACCAACCCATAATTCTCCAGGGGCACCTATTGGTTGTAATTTGTAAGATTTAGAAACAATATAGCAAGTAGAATTAGCAATAGGGTAACCTATAGGAATAGTAGGTCTATCTAATTTACGGTCAATAGTATAACAAGTAGAAAATGTAGTATTTTCAGTTGGACCATAACCGTTTATTACAGTTAAAGTAGGATTTTCTTTTTGTATTTTTTGAATATGACTTACAGAAAGAACATCTCCACCAGTTAATAAATAACGTACGCCCTTAAAAATGCTAGGGTTTTGCTCGCAAATATAGTTACCTAAAGAAGCGGTAAGCCATATTATTGTAATTTTATTTTCTTTTAAATAATTTTCAAGATAAGCTATATCTAGCAATTTTTCTTTTGGAATTAAATATAATGTATAACCATTTAAAAGAGCACCCCATATTTCAAAAGTACAAGCATCAAAAACAATGGAGCCAGTTTGTAAAATTCGCTCATTATCTTGGAATTTAATATAATTAGTATTTTTTACTAATCTTACAATGTTTTGATGACATACCATAACTCCCTTTGGATTTCCAGTAGAACCAGATGTATACATGATGTAAGCTAAATCTAATGGAGAGCAAGGGTTTGAGGTATTTAAAATTGGAGAATTTTTGCCATATATACTTTCTAAATCTAAACTAATATCCATTACAGGAATAGTTGTATCAATTTTTTCTAAATACGATTTTGTAGCTAAAATTAATTTTGAATTAGAATTTTCTAAAATATAATCAATTCTTTCTTTAGGGTATTGCACATCTAAAGGTAAAAATGCGGCACCTACTTTAAATATCGCTAGTATTCCAATAATTGATTCTAATGATTTTTCCATAAATAAACTAACAACATCATTATTATGTATACCTTTTTGAGATAAAATATATGCTAATTTACTAGCCTTTTCATCTAGTTCTTTATATGTTAAAGAGGCCCCTTCAAAAACAAGAGCAACATTATCAGGAGTAAGTTTTACTTGCTCCTCAAAAAGTTCACTAACAGTTTTATTTTTAGGGTAATCAGTTTTAGTATTATTAAATTCATAAATTAATTTATGCTTTTCTTCATCAGTAACAATTTCAATATCTGAAAGCTTAATATCTTTATTTTCTAATACTTGCAAAATAATAGTTAAAATTCGGTTATGAATATTTTTCATGTCTTCTGAAGTGTACTTATCTATTTTGTAATCATAAGCAATATTAAGCTCATTTGTATCATTTAAATCAAAAATATGGATATCAATATCATCTGCAATAGTTTTATTAAAATGCCATATACTATCATGAGGAATAATTTCTTGTTTTTCCGTCATTTTAGTAATTTGATATGAAATCATAATATTATATAATGTTGGTAAATCATTTTGCCTTTTTCTTAAATCCTCTATAATACTTTGATATGAATACTTTTGGTGCCTTAATAAAGACATAGAATTAATAGCAATAGTGTTTAGAAAATTGCTGAAGCTTAAAGTATTATCAATAGAAACTTTAAGAGGCAGTGTGCTAACAAACATACCAGTAGTATTTTTTTCTTTAAAATTAGAACGATTTAAAATAGGGGTTCCAATGCAAAAATCTTCTAAATTAGATACTCTACTAACATAAAGTGAAAAAACAGCTGTTAAAAAATTAAAAATAGAAGCCCTGTTTTCAGTGCAATATTCTTTTATCTTGTTTAATAAATCTGAAGGAATAAAACATTCTTCTCTTAAAGCATTTGTAGAATCATTAGAATTAGAAGTGGCGTTTATACTTGGAATTGTAGCATTATCAGGAATAGTAGAAAATAGTTCATTCCAATAAGCTTTATCCTTTTCGTACTTGCCACTTGATTTATATTCATCTTCAGCCTCAATATAATTTATATATGAATATGTAGAAGAATCTTTAGAAGTATAAGGTTCATTTTTTATATAAGAAGAATAAATTTCTATAATTTCATTTACAACAATTCCAAGTGTCCACGAGTCAGCAATTAAATGGTGCATATTAACAATAAATCCACCATGATTATCAGGAAATCTAAAAATAACAAATTTAAATAAATATGAATTATATATACTAAAAGGTTTTGCAACCATTTCATCTGCAATGCTAGAAAGCTCACTTTTAGTAGTTACATCAACTATTTCAATATCAAAGTCCTCATAAGAATTTATATATTGCAGTACAGTTCCTTTTTCATGTGTAAGCATGGTTCTACAACTATCATTTTGCTTAACAAATTGCTTAATAGCCAAAGTAAATTTTTCAAAATCAACGGGCATATTAATAGTCATAGTTCCAGCAATATTATTTATATTAGTACCTTTATAATATTCTTCTGTATAATAAATTGACTTTTGTGGATTTGTTAAAGAATATAGTTTTTTCTCCATTATAGTAAAACCCCTTTGCATACTAAATATTTACTATAAAAAAGTATATACTAACTAAATATAAAAATCAATCAAAATATTGCAAAAAATTTCCTTTTATTGTAAAATAAAAAAGAATTTAATACAAAGTAAAAGGAGAGGTTTAATGAAGAAGGAAAAAAGTAGAGTAGTTTATGAAGTTGAAGAGGTTAATAATTTCAAGGAGCTTATTAATAGGGCTTATAAAAAATTCCCAGAAAATACTGCTTATAAATATAAAATAAAGAATAATGATGAGGTAGAATATGTAACTAAAACTTATTCACAGTTTAAAGAAGATATAGAAGCATTATCTACAAAATTAATTGAAATGAATTTAAGTGGAAAAAAGGTAGCTGTAATTGGCAATAATCGTTATGAATGGTGTACTACATATTTAGCAGTAACTACTGGAGGGATGATAATTGTTCCTCTAGATAAAGCTTTGCCAGAAAATGAGCTTCAGTCATTAATATTAAGAAGCGGAGCAGAAGCAATTGTTTGTGAACCTAAATATATAGATGCACTTTCAAATTTAGAAAATAGTAAATTAAAATATATCATTAGTATGGAAAATACAGAAAAAGAAAACGTATTAATTTATGATAACTTGTTACAGCAGGGAAAAGAGTTAATAAAGCAAGGAAATAATAGTTATGAAAAGGTCAAAATAGATTCAGATGCAGTTTCAATTTTACTATTTACATCTGGAACTACTAATATATCAAAAGGAGTATTAATTTCACAACGTAATATCTGTAGTAATGTTACTGCTATTTCAAATTATGTAAAAATGTACCCAACAGATACACTTCTTTCATTTTTACCAATACATCATACATTTGAATGCACAATAACATTTCTTTTTGGAATTTATCATGGGGTAACAGTTGCATTTTGTGACGGACTAAAATATATTCAAAAAAATATGAACGAGTACCAAGTAAGTGTTTTTGTAGCAGTACCACTAGTGCTAGAAAATATTCACAAAAAAGTATGGAAAGGAATAGAAGAGCAAGGCAAAAAAGGCTTAATGAAAGCAATGATAGTAATTACAAAGTTACTATGTAAAATAAAAATAGATATTAGAAAGAAAGTATTTAAACCAATAATAGATAACTTTGGAGGAAAATTAAGAGTTGTTTTTGTTGGATCAGCACCATTGGACAAAAAAATTATAAAAGGATTTAATAACTTTGGTGTGGATTTAATACAAGGTTATGGGCTAACAGAAACATCACCAGTTGTATCTGCTGAAACAGACAAAGAAAAGAGACCGGGTTCTATTGGACTTCCACTTTGCAATGTACAAGTTAAAATTGAAAACCCTGATGAAAAAGGAGTAGGAGAAATTGTAGTAAAAGGTCCAAGTGTTATGCTAGGTTATTATGAAAACGAAGAAGCAACTAAAAAAGCTATTCGTGATGGTTGGTTTTATACAGGAGATTATGGATATTTAGATAAAGATGGTTTCTTATATATTTGTGGTAGAAAAAATGATGTTATTGTTTTAAAAAATGGTAAAAATGTATATCCACAAGAACTTGAATTATTACTTAACCAAGTTCCAGTAATAGAAGAAAGCATGGTATTTGCAAGAAATAAAGATTCTATGGACACAACACTTTGTGCTAAAATTGTATATAACGAAGAAATATTAAAAAATATATATGGAGAAAAAACAGAAGAAGAAGTAAAAGAAATTATTTGGAAAGAAGTTAAAGAGGTTAATAAAACTCTTCCTGACGTAAAACACATAAAAGAAATTATTGTAACAAAAGAACCTCTTGCAAAAACAACTACACAAAAAGTAAAACGTTATGAAGAAATTAAAAAAAGTAATTAAAATGAAGTAAACGGTATTTTTAAAAATACCGTTTATTTTTATGTTATAAAAGAAAAAATTATGATTAAAAACCTATAAACTGGAAAAAATTATATAAAGTAAATTAGTTTATAGGGGGAAAACATGGAAGAATATATCAAAAGAAAAAGAAAAGCAAGGCTTGGAAAATATCTTGCAGGGGTTACTATAAGTATTTTACTTGTAATTATTATTGCATTAATTTATGTATTATATACAAATATTAATATAAACAATTTTTCAGATACACAACAAGTAAAAGGAACTCAACTTTCACAAACAATAGAAACAACAAAAGAAGAAGATACAAAAATTACTGATGTAATTGAAAAAGTAAATGAAAGCATTGTAGGAATTTCTAAACTAAAAAATACTGGCAATACCATATTTTCAGAAGATGCAAGCTCAAAAATAGGAATTGGCACAGGTATTATAGTATCAGAAAATGGATATATTTTAACAAATGAACATGTTTCAGGTGCTAAATATAGTAATTGCTATGTTACACTATCAAGTCGGAAGAAATTATCAAGGAAATGTAGTATGGTCAGATTCTGATATTGATTTAGCAATGGTAAAAATAAATGTAAAAGATTTGCCTTATGTGGTGCTCGGCGATTCAGACTCTGTAAAAGTAGGGCAAACAGTTTATGCTATTGGAAATCCAATAGGATTTGAATTTCAAAGAACAGTAACTTCTGGAATTGTTAGTGCCATAAATAGAACAATAATATTAGATGAAGATGAAAACTCATCATATATGGAAAATCTAATACAAACAGATGCAACTATTAATCCAGGAAATAGTGGAGGGCCACTTATAAATAGCCAAGGAGAAGTATTAGGAATTAATAGTGTAAAAATAACATCAGCAGAAGGAATAGGATTTGCCATACCAATAAATACAGCAAAAACAATAATACAAAGCTTTATTACAAGTGGAAATTTTGAAGAAGCATATTTAGGAATATTTGCCTATGACAAAAATATAATTCCATATTTAGACAACAATTTAAAAATAGAAAACGGAATTTATGTTGTTAAAATAAATAAAAACTCTCCTGCAGCACAGTATGGCTTAAAGGAAAAAGACATTTTATTAGAGGTAGATGGAATTAAACTAGAAAAAATGAGTGACTTAAGATGTTATATTTATAGTAAAAAGCCGGGAGATAAAGTAAACTTTGAAATATTAAGAAATAAAAGACAAATTAATATGCAAGTAATGCTAACAAAAAAATAAATTTATCGAAAAACGATAAAAAAGTATTGACAAACATAAAATAATATAGTAATATATACTACAGTTAGAATTAACTCGCGCGAGATTCTAAATATATAGAGGATAATTATATCCAAAATAAATTTAGAAAGAGGGAATTCAAATGAAAGTTGCAGTTATAGCAAGTTTACTGTTTAGTATATTAGCTACTATATTATTTTTTGGTCAAAAATTAGGTATTTCAGTTATATTATTTTTGTTACCATTTATTTTATTTACTATTTATTTGTTAGAAAAACATAGAAAAGTAAAAAATAGAAAAGCGTATTTATTAATATTTCCTATTTTATTACTTGGTGCAACGTATGGAATTTATCAAGACATATTGTTTCAAGTTACCAATATTATAATTATGTTAATTACATATAATATTATGTTAATTTGGACAATGCAAAAAAATTATCAATTTGAATTTTTTGCAAGGAGAATTATACATTTAATTTCAAAGCCATTTAATTATATAAATAAATCATGTAATTTTATAGGAAAAGTTTTTCCAACAAATAAAATAAATATATCATCTAATAAATGGAAAGTATTTAAACAAATAATATTAGGAATAGCAATTTCAATACCAATACTTATAGTAGTAGTTACACTATTAAGTTCAGCAGACAATATTTTTGCAAGAGAAATAAGAGGCATTTTAAATTTTATTTTACAAAAAGGAGCTTATTTAGTAGATTATGAATTTTGCATTTCTCTTGTAATAAAAATAATGCTTACTATAGCATTAACTATATATCTAATAAGTTTTATTATTAACTTGTTAAGCAAAAATCCGTGGAAAAAACAACAAGAAAATAGTATAAATATTCAGATAGAAACAATTATTTTAAACACAATAGCAACAATATTAAACATTGTTTATTTTATATTTTGCAAAATTCAAATTACAAGTTTATTTGAAAACATAGGGAAAAATATTTCTTATGCAAATTATGCAAGAGAAGGCTTTTTTCAGCTAATGGCAGTTTCTATTATTAATTTTGCATTTATCATTATAACAACTAAAAATACAAATAAAAGCAGTAAATGGCAAATTTATTACAGAAAAGTAATGAACATTATTATAGCAATAGCTACTGTTATTATTTTAATATCAGCATTTGTTAGAATGAACTTATATAGCAAGGCTTATGGTTATACCTATTTAAGAATTTTGGTTTATTTTGCATTAATTACTGAACTTATTTTAATTATTCCAACAATTGTTTATATAATTAAAAATAAATTCTCACCATGGAAATATTACTTTGTTATTATTCTAGCAGTGTACACTATAATGAATTATAGTAACATATCTGGAATTATAGCAAGAAAAAATGTAGAACGTTATTTTAACCAGAACAATTTACAAAATGTAGAAATTGATTTATATTATTTAAGAAGAACAAAAACAGACGGTTTAGACTATGTAATTAAATTATATAAAGAAACAACAGATCCAAGAATAAAAGAAAATTTAGAAAGTTATTTAAGAAATTTAGATACAAAATTATCTGAACCTGATAATTTTGTAGAATGGAACTATTCAAGGTATAAGGCAAGAAAGTTATTAAAAGAAATTTAAAAAAGGGGTAAGTTATGAAAATTACGGGGAAAAGAAGTTTAGGCTCATTCATAGAAATATGTTTAAAATTATTAATGGTAATAGGAATTATTATTATAATAGGACTTCCATATTTTTTGCAAAAATATGCAGAATGGATGCACCCACAAATTAATTATTATCCAGCACTTATTATTTTATATGTATCAGGAATTCCAGCACTAATTATTGTATACAAATTTATAAAAATATTTCATACATTAGGGCAAAGCAACCCATTTCGTATGGAAAATGTAGAACATTTAAAAGTCATATCAATTTGTTCTTTAATAATAATGTTAGAATTCATGGTTGGAATTTTCTTTATAACATCAGTTTTTGGGGTAGTTATTATAGGAATATTTGCAGTAGCATGGCTTGGGGCATACATTTTATCAGAATTATTAAAAGAGGCAATTCAATATAAAGAAGAAAACGATTTAACTATTTAAAAGAAAGGGGAAGAGGAAGATGGCAATAGTTGTAAATTTAGATGTTATGATGGCAAAACGAAAAATGTCTTCTTCAGAACTTTCTGAAAAGATAGGAATTTCAATGGCGAACTTATCTATTTTAAAAACTAACAAAGGAAAAGCAATTAGGTTTTCCACATTAGAAGCCATTTGTAGAGAGTTAGACTGCCAGCCACGGTGACCTTCTAGAATATGAAAAATAAAATTTGTATAAAATACTAATTAAAGGAAATACTTTAATTAGTATTTTTTTATTGTATAGGAAAAATCAGCTTTTATCTTGACCCTATTTAAGATTTTTCCGTATACAACAAGGTTAAGTTACCTTGGTCTGTGCATATTTGCAAAGCAAAATGCACATGTGGCGAAGCCACTTTTCTTATATAGAAAGGGAAAAAAATGAAATCTTATTGGATAGAAAGTGTATCAAAAGAGAAAAAAACATTTCCAAAATTAGAACAACATGAAAAAGCAGATGTATGCATAATAGGAGGAGGGTTTACAGGGCTTTCTACTGCTTACTATTTATCTAAAGAAAATAAAAGTGTAATTTTATTAGAAAAATCAGAAATATGTAGTCACACAACAGGACACTCTACTGCAAAAATTACAAGTCAACATGGACTTTTTTATGACTATTTAATACAGTCATTAGGTACAAAACAAGCAAAACAATATTTAGAAGCAAACGAAAAAGCCATAAAAAACATAGAAAAAATTATAAAAGAAGAAAACATAGAATGTGAATTTGAAAAAAAGGATGCGTATGTATTTACTCAAAAAGAAGAAGAAATACCTAAAATAAAAAAAGAGGTAGAAGCGGTAAAAAGTTTAGGATTTCCAGCAGAATTTGTAGATAAATTAGAACTAGAAATGCCAATATTAGGAGCAATTAAATTTCCAAATCAAGCACAATTTAACCCTTGCAAATATGCACAGGGGCTCGTAACAGCAATGGAAAATAAAAATGTACGAATTTTTGAAAATACAAAAGTAGTAGACTTAAAAAGCAAGGATAATATATATGAAATCATAGCAGAAAATGGAAAAACAATAAATGCAAAATATGTGGTTTTAGCAACCCATTATCCAATAATTAATGTACCAGGATATTATTTTCTAAAAATGTATCAGTCATTATCCTATATTGTAGGAGTAGAAACAAAAAAAGAAGAATTAAATGGAATGTATATAAATAGCGAATTGCCCACAATATCTTTAAGAAGTGTAAAAGAAGGAGAAAATACACTTTTACTTGTTGCGGGAATGGATCACAAAACAGGTGAAAAAATAGACTTATCACAAAGCTATGAAAAATTAATAAAAGTTGCAAGGCAAATAGACCCAAGTTGTAAAGTAAAATATCAATGGTGCACAGAGGACTGCATTTCACTAGATAAAATACCATATATAGGAGAATTTTCAAGTTTAATGCCAAATGTATATTTAGGAACAGGATATAAAAAATGGGGAATGACAAGTTCAAATGTAGCTGCAAATATTATAGTAGATAAAATAATGGGAAAACAAAATCCGTATGAAGAAGTATTTACATCAACAAGATTAAAACCAATTAAAAATTACAAAGAAATGGGCAATATGTTAAAAGAAGTAGTAAACTCTTTAGTTATTCAAAAATTTAAAGTACCAATAAAAACATTAAAAGACATACCAAAGGAGCAAGCAAAAATTATTGAATTAGACGGAACAAAGGTAGGAATTTATAAAGATAAAGACGAAAAATTATATGGAGTTAAACCAGTTTGCACACATTTAGGGTGTGAACTATCATGGAACAATTTAGAAAAAACATGGGACTGTCCATGCCATGGATCTAGATTTACATTTTTCGGAAAATCAATTTATGACCCAAGCATTAAAGATTTAGAAATAATAGAAATAGAAGAAAATTAAAAAGCCTTATAGTAAAAATGATAATTTATTATTAAGGTTAAAAACTATCTAAAAATTAGAATCCAATTAGTAAATTTATTAATTGGATTTTTTTTATTACATAAACAAACCTAATTAATTTTATAAAATTGTATATTTTAAAATTGTAAGTGTAAAATTAATGTAGGCAAAATATAAAATTACCTACATTAATTTTTTCTAAAAATATATTGAAAAAACATA
>CANQGW010000001.1 GCA_947623555.1 uncultured Clostridia bacterium | reverse complement strand
TTGCCATTTTCTAATGACTTAATTCCTTTTTCTAATTCTTTATATAAAGCATACTTATCTGTTAAAAGTTCGTATAATTCGATACTCATTACTGCTAAATCTCCTGCACCATTTTTAGTAATATATACTGGACTTTTTGTTTGATGGCAAATTGTGGAAATTTCATTATAATTATTTCTCAAATCAGAACTTGGTCTAATAATTGGCATACTAAACACCTCCATAAATATTATATACATATTTTATCAAAATATTGATATGTAGTCAATATTTTTCAAGTAATTTTATTTTTAAAATTTATAAATGCAATCCCAGTTACATTAAAATTACATTAAAAATTGCTTTCTGTATCTTAAAAGTGTTGATATTACTATAACTTCAAAAATATTAAACAGGAGTACGCCTCCAACGACAAAAAACGACAAAATTTCACTAAAATGTTAAAATTATGTCGTTTTTTTCTATTAATTTTGTGTCAATATTTATTTGCTAAATTATAAATATAAAAACCTTGATTATTTCAAGATTTTTATATTTTTTTTATTAACTTCCGTGGTCGTATGCACTATAATCCCAATCATATCCTACTATATATAATATAGAACTACACTCGTGTGAACGAACACCAAATAACCTGCATTTTTGATTGTTAAATCTAAAAACTATTATTTTACTATCATCAGATAAGTTTAATTCTTGCTTTATAGTATCAAAATTTATATTAAATTCACTTATTGGTATCATCTCATATCCTGTTTCTTTAGGTCTATTTTGCAATTCTATCCAAGTTAATCCTGATATTTCTTCTAGTTTTTCAAATAGTTTTTGAATAATTTTATTACATTTATCTCTTGCTTTTGTAATTTTATTCATTGTATAATCTTTACTTTTTACTGAATATTTAAAAGATAGTATTATATGGTTGTTATTTGCTATACAATTATTCATTAAGCAACCTTTATTTTAAAATAATTTTTAATTTTTTCTTTTGAGATTATTTCATTTCTTGGTGTAGTTTTCCAAGGTTCTTCTTCATGTGTCATATTTCTTAGCTTCCATGCTGTATATTGTCCATATTCATTATATACTTCTTCTAATATTCTTTCTGTTTCATTATCTATATTTGCGTTAAAATCTTTATCATATTTTATACCACTTGAACCATTAGTTCTATATTTATTATATATTTTTCTAATTACTGGTCCATGTTCCCATGCTAAAAAATCATCTTCAAACAAAGATGTATTTTTTTTTGCCAAAAAATATCCTTGTGCATAGTATAGTAACTTTTGCAATTTTAAGTTCGTAATATATTCAGAGTCTTCAAAATTCATTTGTATTCTATTTTTATTTAAAAACCATTCTGCAATATCTTCTACATTATAATATTTCTTTGCTATTAACATGACATTCCCTCCTTTTTATAGTATGTTCAAAACAGATTTTTGTTATACAATTATATCATATAGGAAAAATCTTTTCAATTTGCACTATAATTTTATCATAAGAATGGAATTTGTCAATACTATTTCACTAAAATCGCGATTATTTTTAGAACAAACGTTCAGACCTTATGAATTAAATAAAATATTTAAAAAATCATATTTTTATAATTAAGTATATCATATTTACTTTCGTGCTTACATTTTATTATCTATATTCTTTTAACAACTGACTATCAATTGTTCTCTTAATTCATTTAATCTTTCTTGCATTTTCTTTTTCCACATTTTTTCTTCTAAATCATTGATTTTATTTCATTTTTTGTTATATTAATCATAGTGAAGCCACCTCAAATATTTTTTATTTTGTTTTTTGATAACAAAATTATATCATAGGTGTTTTTACTTTTTTATTACTTAATTAAAATCTTTTTTGTTTTTCCTCAGATTATTTAACTAATATATCTATATTTACAAAAAAAGAAAAGGTATAAATCAATTTAACTGAAAATTATACCTTTTATAATATATATAAGTCTAGGCCGGTCTAATTAAACTATGTTCTTCTTTCTTGAAGCCATTTTTTAAGTGCTGTTTTTTCAACTTTATGCTCTCAAATCATTATTGCTGGAAAATCTTCTCTATTAAACATTTTTGCAATAGTAGTATCTGTACATGAGATTTTAAAGAATTTTCAAAAAACTATTGCATTATTTTTTTAAAACTGTATAATTAATTTAACAATTACATAATACTGCGAAGCTTTCATTCCAGACCATTCTTTATATATCTCATTCGTAAGTATTCCGTATTCATAATTTTTTGTTATCCCACTTTCTTTCCAAACATCAGTCAGTTTAAATCTATCAACTATACCTATCAACCTACTTTTAATCCATTTGTCATCATATCCACGATCTCTATAATACTCAACTGCACGATTAACAGCAAGTTCTGGGTCAAATATTTCATCAATTCTATCACTTCCCATTTTTGCAAGCCATAGCTTAAATGGTTCTGCTTTACTGCTTGGAATGGATTCAATAAGTCTTAGAATTCCTTTAGTATCTAGTGTATCAGTTTCTCTGAATTTTCCATCTTTTGCTTTCATTTTTAACTGTCGACATTTTGTCGATAGTTCACTCTTTTATTCTTCTGTCATTCTTATTTTCAACTTATACCAATAGTCTTTTGCATCTTTACTATCTGTTAATGCTGATATAACATCAACAACACTAAAATAATAATCTCCTTTATCTGAATCCCAAATACTTCTAATTTCTTTACCTTCAAATAAATTTGAAATTGTATCTAACTTATTGTTTTCCAATATAAATTCTCCTTTCCATGATCAATGGTTTTATAGAATTTATATACATTATATCAAACACTTGTTTTTAATTCAATACTTATTATAAAATTTTTGAAAATAAATTTATATTAAATAAAAAAATATATAAAACTACATTTTGCTTTTTAAAAGTATATATGATATATATTAATTGCTAATAAACAGAAAGTTAATTATAACCTTCACTTTATTATATAAGGAAGCTATTACTATAGAGGTAAACATTATGGTTAGATGTAAATGGTGTAATTTAAAAAATCCTAAATATATTGAGTACCACGATAATGAATGGTGCAAGCAAAATTATGATGATAAATATTTATATGAAATGCTGATATTAGAATCATTTCAAGCAGGCCTTTCTTGGGAGTGCGTATTAAATAAAAGAGAAAGCTTTAGAGAAGCATTTGATAATTTTGATATAGATAAAGTATGCTGTTATAGTGACACAAAGGTAAATGAATTATTAAAAAATGAAAAGATTATAAGAAATAAACTAAAAATAAAGGCTGCTATAAATAATAGTAAAATTTTTAAGAAACTACAAAACGAATTTGGTTCATTTTATAGTTATTTAAACAAATTTACTAATAATAAAATTATTTATGAAATTGGTAAAACCACAAATCAATTATCAGATAATTTATCAAAAGATTTACAAAAACGAGGAATGAAATTTGTAGGAAGTACAATTGTATATTCCTATTTGCAAGCAATAGGTATAATTTATTCTCATGAAAAAGAATGTTTTATGTATAAAAATAAAAATTGAATTAAGAAATTACAATTATGAAAGCTATTTAAAGTTATGCTTACATGCATGATTTTAGGTAGCTTAAATTTATGCAATGTTACATTTAAAAAGCCTACGGGAAGAAGAAAATTATTAAAATAGTCTACATAAATATTGACCACATGACAAAAATGTAATATAATTGTAATATACGGGTTATATTTTTAATACAAATTTAGTATCAATAAAATCCGTAAGCTAAAAAAAATATAAATAAAAAAAATTTGGAAAACATGCCAAATGCTACTATTGACATATTTTTTTAATAAAATTAGAATTATAATAAGTAGTAATGTGAAGGAGTAAACAAATATGAAATTAAAAAATAAAATCTTATTAATTACATTATTATTGATGACCATTATATTGGCAATAAGTCCATTGGGAAGTGTGCAAGCAGCAACCGGTAAATTAAAGCTAAATATTAAGTTTTTAAGGACATCTGGTTATGGTTATAAAGTATCTCATGATAGCAGTGCACATACCGTATGGAAAATTTATAATGCAGAAAATGATAATTATGCAACTATATATTGTTTAAAAGGTGGTCCAGGTTTTGGCTCTGCAGATATGTCAGAGTCTCCAATTACGGCTCAAGATTATACACAATATTTTGATTTAAAGCAACCATCAACTATTACAGGAGTTTATAAAAGTACATGGACAAACCTAGAAGACACTAAATATAAAGCTTTATTATGGGCATTAGATAATTTTTATGTTTTACCAACTAAAGATCCTTCACAAGAAGAACAAACTAAAGCTGCAGATAATAAAAAGCTTTTATTAGATGCGGCATGGAAATATACAGAAAAAGCAGTAGAAGATGGTGATTTTGAGGCTGAAGACTTATACGAAGAAGATTTTCAAAAGTTAACAGATGATGATATAGATGTAGTACAACAATTAGTAGTATGGTATTTTACAAATCAAGATAATGATGGGTATAAAATAAATAAAGACGGAAACTTTACACTTTCACTAAATGCAACTAAAAATACAGGTACAAGTGCAGATCAAGCATTATCTGATAGTTCAGAAAATGGTGAAGAAAGAATGAATGCTTGCAAAGGATTATTTAAGTATTTTATAAACACAGCAGAAGAGCAAGCAGCAAGTTATGATTATACAAGTACAACTTCTAAATCAGCACCAGTAGATTTAAAAGATACTGCTGTTACGTTAGAGGTAAAAAATGATAGAAAAATATTAGGACCATATAAAATAGAACAATTAAAACAAGGAATAGACTACACTCTACAAATAGAAGTACAGTCTGGTACACAAACTCTATCAAGTGGAGATGTTAAATATTTAACATCAAAAGAATCTAATACTGAAGAAAAAGATGTTAAAAAATTAGTAGGCAAAGATTTTTATATTTCTGTTCCAGCATCTACTGATACTGAAAGTATAAAACTTAAAATTTCAGGTTCTTTTTATAACACTACTTTAACATATTGGACAACAGAACATCCAAAGGCTAGTACAGATCAACCAGTAGTTGTTGTAGAAAAAGTAAAAAATACATTTACAGATGAAAACACTTTTAATCAAGGTGAATTTGACTTGGCATTAAGAAAATTCATTATAAAAATAGGAAATCAAGAGATAAAAGAAGGAGCAAATTATAAAAGAGAACCAAAAATTTCAGCTGACGAGATAACAAATTTATCAGAAGGTAGAGGAACTTGGGATAGTGGTACAACTGCAAAAAAAGATCACCCAAAAGATGCTTTAAAAGTAGAAACTGGAGATATAGTAAGATATAAAATTAGAGTATATAATGAAGGTGAAATAGCAGGTTATGCAACAGAAGTAACAGACCATTTACCAGATGGGCTAGAATTTATAGAGCCAGGTACAGAAGAAGGTCAAAGTCAAGTTAATAAAACTTACAAGTGGACATGCGATGATGGAAAAACTGTAAAAACAAACTATTTACAAGATAAAAAAATAGATGCATTTAAATCAGGTAATGAATCTTTAGATTACCAAGATTTAGAAATAGAATGTAAAGTGGTAGCAAAACCTGGAGCTGAAAAACTTGAGCTTAAAAATATAGCAGAAATTACAGCACATAAAGATGAATATGGAATTACTGATAACAATAGAGATAGAGATTCACAGCCTAAAAATGTAACAGTTGAAGGATATGGCGAAACAAATAAACAAGATGATGATGATTTTGAAAGATTATATTTAGAGCCAGCAAAAGGAACTTATGAAATAGAATTAGAAAAAGTAGATTCTAGAAACACAAGTAAGAAATTACAAGGAGCTACTTTTGAAGTAAAAGTTGATGATCAGCCATTAAAAGATGGCACATATACAACTGATACATCAGGAAAAATTAGTATTACAGATATACCAATAACAACAGCGGGAACACAAATAGTTACATTAAAAGAAACAAATGCACCTACTGGATATAGCAACCAAAAAGCAACAATAACTTTAACTGTAACAACCAAAATACAAGATGGTGTATGTGTAGTTGAAAAAATAGATTCATCTGGAACAATAGAACAAGGACCATCAGAAAATACAACTTTAAATGGATTTACAGCAAAATTAGAAGGTAGTAAGATAAAAATTCAAATGAAAAACTACCAATTAGATTTAGCTTTAAGAAAATTCATAATAAATATAGATGGAAAGGATCAAAAAACAGGAGAAAATTACACAAGAGAACCAAAAATTTCAGAAGAAGAAAAAACTAAATTAAAAAATGGAGAAGCTAAATTAGATAGTGGAACAACAGCGTTTAAGGATCATCCAAAAAATGAATTACAAGTACATACAGGAAGCAAAGTTGTATACAAAATAAGAGTATATAATGAAGGTGAAATTGCAGGTTATGCAAAAAAAGTAACTGATCATTTACCAGAAGGTTTAAAATTAGCAACAGGAAGCCAAATTAATATCGATAATGGCTGGAAAAGCACAAGCGACGATGGAAGAACCGTAGAAACAGAGCATTTAGCAAGTAAATTACTAGATGCATTTGATGGGGAAAATTTAGATTATGAAGACTTAAAAATAGAGTGCGAAGTTGTAGCAAAACCAGGGGCAACATCAAAGGAACTTAAAAATATAGCAGAAATAACAGCACATAGTGATGAATATGGTGATACAACAGTAAAAGATAGAGATTCACAGCCAAATAATGTTCCAACAAATGATTATGGCGAAGAAAGTAAGCAAGATGATGACGACTTTGAAAGATTAGTTCTTCCACAGGCTGAAGGAAAATATGAGTTAGAACTAGAAAAAGTAGATTCTCAAAATGTAAGTAAAAAATTACAAGGAGCTAAATTTGAAATAAAAGTTGATGGACAGCCATTAAATGCAACAGGAGAGTACACTACAGATGCACAAGGAAAAATTAGCATTAAAAACATACCAGTTTCAGAAGCTGGAACTCAAACAGTTACAATAAAAGAAAAAAGTGCACCAACAGGATATAGTAACCAAGGTATAGATATAACTTTAAAAGTAAAACTAGAGTTAGAAGATGGCCAATATGTAGTAAAAAGTATAACTACTGCAGACCAAGAAGGCTCATCTGATATAAAAGGTGTTACATCAAGTTTAAATGGAAACAAAATAAGTGTGCAAATTAAGAACTATCAACTTGATTTAGCATTAAGAAAATTTATAATAAGCATTGCTGGAAATGATGTAAAAACAGATGATAAATATACAAGAGAGCCAAGTATTTCTAGCGATGAAATAGAAAAATTAGAAAATGGAACTGTTACAACAGCAAAAAAGGTACACCAAAAAGATCCATTAGAAGTAAAAACAGGAGACAGAGTTATATATGTAATTAGAGTATATAACGAAGGCGAAATAGCAGGTTATGCTAAAAAAGTAACAGACCACTTACCAGATGGATTAATACTTGCATCAAATAGCAATATAAATACAGAATATGGTTGGAGTAATCCATCAGGAGATGGAAAAACAATAGAGACAGAGCACCTAGCAACAACATTACTAAATGCATTTGATGGAGAACATTTACATTATGAAGACTTGAAAATAGAATGTGAAGTAACAGCAAAACCTGGAGAAGAAAATACAACTCTAAAAAATATTGCAGAAATAACAGAGCATAGTGATGAATATAATGATACAACAGTAAAAGATAGAGACTCACAGCCAGGTAATGTAGATAAAGAAACATATGGCGAAGAAAGCCAACAAGATGATGATGATTTTGAAAGATTATTCATGAGAAAGACAGGAAAATATAGTTTAGAGTTAGAAAAAGCAGATGGACAAAACTTAAATGAAAAACTTCAAAATGCAGAATTTGAAATAACACTTCCAGATGGTACAAAAAACACATATACAACTAATAAGCAGGGAAAAATTACAATTAATGAATTACCAATAACCGAAGTAGGAGAGCAAACAATTACAATAAAGGAAACAAAATCTCCTTTAGGTTATAGTAAAAGTGTAGATCCAATTACTGTTAAAGTAATTACAGAATTGCAAGACGATGAATACATTACAAAAACAATAGTAATAGATGAAAAAACAATAGATAGTACATTAACAGAAGTAACATCAGGAAAAACAGAGTTAAAAGCAAATGTAGTAAATGGAAAAATATACATTCAAATGGAAAACTATAAACTAGATTTAGCTTTAAGGAAGTTCATAATAAGCATTGCAGGAAAGGAACTATTAGCTAATAATGAAGAATCACCAGAAGGAACAACCACACCAAAATATAGTAGAGAGCCAGTTATAACAGATGAAGAATTAGAAAAATTAGAAAATGGCACTGCTAGTTTAGATGATGGAACAACTGCACAAAAAGTACACTCAAAAGAGCCATTAGTAGTTCAAACAGGTGACAAAGTAATATATGTTATAAGAGTATATAATGAAGGAAAAATAGCAGGTTATGCTAAAAAAGTAACCGACTATTTACCAGAAGGCTTAAAATTCTTACCAGAAAGTGAATTAAATAAACAGTATGGTTGGACAAATCCAAATGGTGATGGAAGAACAATTGAAACTGAACATTTATCAGATGAGTTATTAGATGCATTTGATGGAAAGAATTTAGACTACAAAGACTTAAAAATAGAGTGTGAAGTAGTAGCAGAAGCTGGTGAACAAGATAAGCTTTTAAAGAATATAGCAGAAATTACAAAACATAGTGATGAAAATGGAGACGAAACAGTAGAAGATAGAGATTCTACACCAGATAATGTAAAAAAAGACGAATATGAAGATAAGAGCCAAGAAGATGATGACGATTTTGAAGATTTAATTATAGAGAAAGCAAAAGAGGGAAGTTATAACTTAACACTAGAAAAATTAAATGGACAAAATGAAAAGCAAAAATTAGATGGTGCAGAATTTGAAGTAACATTGCCAGATGGAAGCAAACAAACATTAACAACTAATGCGCAAGGAAATATTTCTATTAGTAATTTACCAATAACAAAACTAGAAACACAAGTAATAAAAATAATGGAAACAAAAGCACCAGAAGGTTATAGCAGAAGTACAGATACAATAGAAGTTAAAGTTACAGCAGGAATAGAAAAAGGTAAATATGTAGCAAAAACAATAGAAATAGCAAACCAAACATTAAATAGTTCTTCAAAAGAATTAACTGTAGGAAAAACAAACTTAACTGCAAATGTAAAAGACGGTACAATATTTATACAAATAGATAACTACATGCTTGATTTGGCATTAAGAAAATTCATAACAAAAGTAAATGATACAGACATAACAAATAGAGTACCAGTATTTACTAAATTAAGTGAAACAGAATTTAAGTATGAACACCCAAAAACTCCTGTAGAAGTAGCATATGGAAACATAGTAACATATACATTAAGAATATTTAATGAAGGAAAAATAGCAGGCTATGCAAATAAAATAAAGGATGACTTACCAGAAGGGTTAGAGTTCTTACCAGATAATGAGGTAAATAAAACTTATCGTTGGAAAATGTATAAAGAAGACGGAACAGAAACTACAGATGTAGCAGAAGCAGAGTACATTGAAACGGATTATTTAGCAAAAGAAAACGAAAAAGAAGAAAACGCAAACTTATTAAAAGCATTTGATCAAGAAACAATGACAATGCCTGATTATAGGGATGTAAAAATAGCATTTAAGGTAACAGAACCAAATACATCTGACAGAATAATAACAAACATAGCAGAAATAACAGATGACAGAGATGAAAATAATGAACCAGTAGATGATGTGGATTCTACCCCAGACAATGATGAGCCAGATGAAGACGATATTGATGAAGAGCATGTTAAAGTAAAATACTTTGATTTATCATTAAAAAAATGGGTAAGTGAAGCAATAGTAACAAACAATGGAAAAACAACAGTAACAAAAACAGGTCATACAGGGGATGAAAACCCAGAGCCACCAGTAAAAGTTGAGATAAGAGCAACGCAAATGAATAAAACTATTGTTAAGTTTAAGTTTGTAATAAAGGTAACAAACGAAGGAGAAATAGCAGGCTATGCAAAAGAGCTAATAGACTATATACCAGAGGGATTAAAATTTGATGCAAAAGATAATCCACAATGGAGAGAAGAAGACGGAAAAGTATTAACAGACCAATTAAAAGATACACTATTGCAGCCAGGTGAAAGTGCACAGGTAGAAATAATACTAACATGGATAAATGGATCAGACAATTTAGGAGAAAAAGTAAACTGGGCAGAAATATATAAAGACGAAAATGAATATAACTCACCAGATATTGATTCTGTGCCAGGAAACAACGAAAAAGGAGAAGATGATATAGATAATGCACCAGTATTGTTATCAACAAGAACAGGTAAAGGTCCAACATATATTTTACTAGTATTAACATCAGTAGGAATGATTTCAGGAAGTGTAATTTTAATTAAAAAATTTGTATTGTAAATAATATAAATTTATGAAAAAGGCTATAATAAAAGTTTTATTATAGCCTTTTTATTGTTATAAGGAAATGGTGTAAAAATTTTACAAAATAACACATAAAACCTACGGACACAAAGGAAATATTAGGTTAATTCGCTAAAAGTATTGAAAATATGACAAAAATGTAATATAATTGTAATATACGGGTACTAATTTTTATATAAATGTAGTAATAATAAAATCCGTAAGCTAAAAAAAATATAAATAGAAAAAATTTGGAAAACATGCTAAATGCTACTATTGACATGTTCCTAAAGTGAAAGTAAAATTAAAATAAGTAGTAATGTGAAGGAAGGAAGTAAAAAAATAATGAAATTGAAAAATAAGATACTATTAATTACATTATTATTAACAATTATACTAGCAATAGCACCTTTTAGTAACGTAAAAGCGGCAGAAGATAACATGAATTTAAGCATTAAATTTATGAGAAATTCAGGTTATGGGTATAAGGTTTCACATAGCAGTCATGCACATACTGTATGGAAAATTTATAATACAGTAGATGACAAATGGGAAACAATTTACTGCTTAAAAGGAGGACCTGGATTTGGTTCTGAAAATATGGATACAGGAAGTTTATCAACAGGGGCAATTGCTGCAAGAGATTATACAAAGCATTTTGATTTAAAACAACCATCAACTATTACTCCAGATAAATATAAAAATGCCTTACCTAAAACAGATAGTAATGAGTATAGGGCATTGCTATGGGTTTTAGATCATTGCTATGTTGCAGAGACAAAAAATGCATCACAAGCAGAAAAGGAACAAGTTAAACAAAATAGAAAAGAATTATTAGATGCAGTATATGAGTATTCATCTGAAGGTGATAATTTCGAGCTTGAAGATTTGACAGAAGAAGATTATGCTAAACTAACAGATGATGATATAGATGTAGTACAACAATTAGCTATATGGCATTTTACAAATCAAGATGATGATGGATATAAAATAAATGAAGACGGAAATTTTACACTTTCATTAAATTCAGTTCAAAATACATCTACAAGTGGAGAAAAATCTTTAAATGACAGTGTATTTACAGACGGCGGAACTAGACAAGATGCTTGTAAAGCACTATTTCAATATTTAGTAAATACTGCTAAAGAAAATGCATCTACTTATAACTATGCATCAAGTTCACAAACAGCACCAGTAAAATTAGCAAGTACAACAGTTATAGCAACCACAGGAGAAGACGGAAGAATAATTTTAGGACCATATCAGTTAGAAAATGTAAAAGATGGCATCGATTTTACTTTAACAGGTAAAGTAGAAGCAAATAATGAAGTAGTTTCAGATTTTAAATATTTAGATGAAAATAAAGAAAATACAGTAGACGATATAAAAACTTTAGTTGGAAAAACTTTTTATATTTCCCTTCCAGAAGGAACAAATATTAAAAATGTAAAATTTTCAATATCAGGTTCATTTAATACAACAACTACAACATATTGGTCTGTAGCAGATGCAGGTGCACAAGACCAACCAGTAGTTATTGTTAAAAAAGAAAATATAAAATTTGGAAATGAAGTAAATTACACACAAAAAATATTTGACTTAAGTTTAAGAAAATTTATTACAGCTATAGGAGAAGAAGCTCCAAGTAAAAGCAGGGTACCAACAATAGATCCATCAGAAATTACAGCACTAGAAAATGGAAACAAAACAACAGCAAATAAAGTGCACCCAAAAGATCCGCTAACAGTAAAAACTGGTGATATAGTAGAATATACAATAAGGGTATATAACGAAGGTGAAATAGCAGGTTATGCAACTGAAATAACAGACTACTTACCAGATGGTTTAAAACTTGCAGAACCAAGCCAAACTAACCAAGATTATAAATGGCACGCAAGTGAAGATGGAAGAACTATTACAACAGATTACTTAAAAGACACTTTAATAAATGCATTTGATGGAGATACTTTAGATTTTAAAGATTTAAAAATTGAATGTGAAGTAATAGCAACAGATAGTAGCCAGTCGCTAAAAAATATAGCAGAAATTACCGACGACATGGATGAAAATAAATTAAAAGTAGAAGATAGAGACTCTACACCAAAAAATGTTGATAAACAAAAATATGGTGAAACAAGTCAACAAGATGATGATGATTTTGAAAGATTAGTATTATACAAAAATAGTTTTGACTTAAGCTTAAGAAAATTTATTACAGCTATTGATGGAAAAGCACCAAGTGATAGCAGAGTTCCAACTATCAGTTCATCAGAAACTACAGCACTAGAAAATGGTGATAAAACAACTGCAAACAAAGTACATCCCAAAAATCCTCTAAAAGTAAGAACAGGAAGTATAGTAGAATACACAATAAGAGTATATAATGAGGGTGAAGTTTCAGGATATGCAACTGAAATAACAGATTATTTACCAGATGGATTAAAGCTTGCAGAAGGTAGCCAAACTAACCAAACCTATAAGTGGAAAGTAAATAGCGATGGAAAAACTATTACAACAGACTACTTAAAAGATACTTTAATAAATGCATTTGATGGAAATACTTTAGATTACAAAGATTTAAAAATAGAATGTGAAGTAATAGCAACAGAAAATACCCAGTCATTAAAAAATATAGCAGAAATTACAGCAGACCTTAATGATAAACATCAAGAGGTAGAAGATAGAGACTCTACACCAGAAAATGTTGATAAACAACATTATGGTGAAACAAGCCAAGAAGATGATGATGACTTTGAAAGACTAGAATTACAAGAAGCTAACTTTGATTTAAGTTTAAGAAAATTTATTACAGAAGTACAAAGTGGAGAAAATGTAAAAAAATATGACAGAGCTCCACAAGTAGATGTAACAGAGTTAGCAGCAGGAAGAAGCACAACTGCAACATATAATCACTCAAAAGAACCTATAGGGGTTTCTAATGGTGATATTGTAACATATACTATTCGTGTATATAATGAAGGCGAAATAAATGGTTATGTAACAGAAATTACAGATCACCTACCTGCACAATTAGAATTTTTAGTAAATGATTCTCTAAATGTAAGGTATGGATGGGCAGTGTCGTCAGATGGAAGAACAGTAAAAACAACTATTACATCACCTAATGCATCAAATTCTGCAAATAGAGATGAAATTTATAGCAGTAGAAAAACTGGAGAAGATAAAGTATTACTAGAAAGATTTAATGGAACTAATTTAGACTATATAGATGTACAAATTAGATGTAAAGTAAAAGATGATGCTAAACTATATGAAAAAATGACTAATATTGCAGACGTTACTGGCTTTACAGATGAAAATAATAAAACAATAAAAGACAGAGATTCACAAGAAAATAATGTACAACTTCCAAATGATACAGATTTACCATCATATAAAGATCCAGAAATTGAGCGTGGAGATAAATATATTCCAGGTCAACAAGATGATGATGATTTTGAAAAATTAGTTTTACAGAAATTTGATTTAGCTTTAAGAAAATTCATTACAGGAGTAAATGATAAAGAAATTACAAATAGAGCACCTGTATTTAGCAAAGTAAGTGATACAGAGTACAAATATACTCATCCAAAAGATCCAGTAGATGTAGCAAATGGAAACATTGTTACATATACATTAAGAATATTCAATGAAGGTAATATATCAGGATATGCTACAAAAGTAAAAGATGATTTACCAGAAGGATTAGAGTTTTTACCAGATAATGAGGTAAATAAAACTTATCGTTGGAAAATGTATAAAGAAGATGGAACAGAAACTACGGATGTAGCAGAAGCAGAGTACATTGAAACAGACTATTTATCAAAAGAACAAGAAAATTCAGACGGTGATAATTTGATAAAAGGATTTAATCAAGAAACAATGACAATGCCTGATTATAGAGATGTAAAAATAGCATTTAAGGTAACAGAACCAAATACATCAGACAGAATAATAACAAACATAGCAGAAATAACAGATGACAGAGATGAAAATAATGAACCAGTAGATGATGTAGATTCTACCCCAGATAATGATGAGCCAGATGAAGACGATATTGATGAAGAGCATGTTAAAGTAAAATACTTTGATTTATCATTAAAAAAATGGGTAAGTGAAGCAATAGTAACAAACAATGGAAAAACAACAGTAACAAAAACAGGTCATACAGGGGATGAAAACCCAGAGCCACCAGTAAAAGTTGAGATAAGAGCAACGCAAATGAATAAAACTATTGTTAAGTTTAAGTTTGTAATAAAGGTAACAAACGAAGGAGAAATAGCAGGCTATGCAAAAGAGCTAATAGACTATATACCAGAGGGATTAAAATTTGATGCAAAAGATAATCCACAATGGAGAGAAGAAGACGGAAAAGTATTAACAGACCAATTAAAAGATACACTATTGCAGCCAGGTGAAAGTGCACAGGTAGAAATAATACTAACATGGATAAATGGATCAGACAATTTAGGAGAAAAAGTAAACTGGGCAGAAATATATAAAGACGAAAATGAATATAACTCACCAGATATTGATTCTGTGCCAGGAAACAACGAAAAAGGAGAAGATGATATAGATAATGCACCAGTATTGTTATCAACAAGAACAGGTAAAGGTCCAACATATATTTTACTAGTATTAACATCAGTAGGAATGATTTCAGGAAGTGTAATTTTAATTAAAAAATTTGTATTGTAAATAATATAAATTTATGAAAAAGGCTATAATAAAACATATATATTATGTTTTGTTATAGCTTTTAATTTTGATATTTGATATTTTTATATAAAAAATTTATTTGATAGTTTACATTAAAAAATGCTTATGATATAATTTTCAATAGGATAGGTATTAAAGGAAGGATTATATACAAATGAATCAAATTCTTACAGTTGAAATGAATAGAAACAAATCAACCTCAAAAACTCCGATAGAGATAAAAAACATTGTTAGATTTTTTGCAATTATTATTATGATATTTGGTCTAACATTATCAGGCGAGGGGTGCTATGCTATATATAAAAATATGGAAGCACTAAAACCAACCAACATTCCTTCTGTTACAATTAGTAGAAAAAATGATCAAGCAATTGTTAATATAACTAATAACACTGAAATTATGAAAATAACATATTCTTGGGATAACGGCGAAGAAAATGTTGTACCAGTAAATGATTTTTCTGTGCAAGAATCAATTACACTTTTAGGTTATGACAGTACACTAAATCTTACAATAGAAGATATTAATGGAAAACAAGTAAATTACCAAAAACAATATATATTAAATGGCGTTGATATTACAAAACCCCAAATTGCAATTAACACTGAAAATGGTAGTAACAAAATGGAAATTGTTGCAACAGATGAAACTGCCATGTCGCATATAGTATACGCATGGGAAGGTGAAGAAGAAAACGTTGTAAATATACAAGAACAGGGGCAAAAAGAAATTAAAAAAGAACTATCTTTAACACCAGGAACCAGAAAAATTAAAGTTACTGCTGAAGATTTAAATGGTAATATAGAACAAATAGAAAAAGAAATAATTACATCAACTTCAAAACCAGAGATGTATATTTCAACTAATAAAGATGAGTTTTTTGTAAATGTAAAAGATAAAGATGGAATAAAAGACATTACAATTAACTTAAATGGTCAAGTATTTTCTAGTAAAAACATTAATAAAAAAGAGGTAAAAGCAGGACCATTAAAATTAAAACAAGGAAATAATACAATTAGTATTGAAGTTACAAATGTTAGTGGATACAAACAAACCGCTACTACAGAATTACAGTATAATCCATAATAAAAGAAGGAGAAAACATGTCACAAGAAATTTATTTAATTGATGAAGGAACTGAATTAAAAAATAAGTTAGCAGAGCTATTTAAAAAAGAACCAGATTACAAATTAAAAAAGGCAAAAGCCCAAGATGTGGAAACAGTTTTAAAAAATATTCCATCATTAATTATAATTAATGAGGATAATATTAAAGATGATATTGTAAACCTTTGTAATCAAATAAGGCAAAATGAAGATAATAGCATAACTCCAATAATTGTTATTTCATCAATTACTGAAAAAAAACATACAATAGAAATTTTACAAGCCTGTGTAGAGCATTATATAAAAGCACCTATTGATGAAGAATATTTATATTATACTATAAAAAATGTTATAAGGCTGTTAGATACAAATCGTAGAGTAAGCCCTCTTACAGGTCTTCCGGGAAATGTACAAATTCAAGCAGAAATGAAAAAAAGGCTATTAAATAAAGAAAATTTTGCTATATTATATGTAGATTTAGATAATTTTAAAGCATATAATGATATTTACGGCTTTTTTAATGGTGATGAAATTATTAAATTCACATCTAGATGTATATTAGACAATATGTCAGATACAGAAGAAGAGGATAATTTTGTTGGGCATATTGGTGGAGATGATTTTGTTGCAATTACATCAAATATTGACTGCGAAAAAATGTGTCAGGGAATTATTTTAGAATTTGACAAAGGAGTATTAAAGTACTTTAATAAAGAGGACATAGAAAAAGGATATATAGAAGTACCAAATAGAAAATGTGTTGTAGAACAATTTCCATTAACATCAATATCAATAGGAGTAGTTATAATAGAAGAAGGAAGATTTAAAAATGTTCTAGAAATTGGTGAAGTAGCAGCTCAAGTAAAGCATTTAGCAAAATCTACACCAGGCAGTACTTATGTAATAGATAGAAGAAAAAATAAAGATGAATAAATAAAATGAGCACCTCATAAACTATAATAAATAGTATATAGGGGTGTTTTTTTATGATTATATTAAGCAAAAAGAGATTAATAATTATAAGCGGAATATTAATGCTTGCAATATTTGTATTTAGTTTTCAAATAGCAAGTTTTAACAATACAGTTCAAACGGTAAGCCTTCCAGTATCTAATAAAGTAATTGTATTAGATGCAGGGCATGGAAAGCCAGATGAGGGGGCCCAATCTAGCAATGGTACAACAGAAGCTGAAACAAATTTAAAAATAGTATTAAAACTTCAAAGTTTATTAGAGCAAAGCGGTGCAACAGTTATTTTAACAAGAAGTGATGAAAATGCCATATATGATTTAGATAAAACTACATTGCGAGAAAAAAAGATATCGGATATTCATAATAGAGTAAAAATAGGAAATGAATCGCATGCAGATATTTTTGTATCTGTTCATTTAAATAAAATACCGCAGTCACAATATTATGGTTGGCAATGCTTTTACAAGAAAAATGATAATGAAAGTATAGCGTTAGCTAAAAGTATACAAGCAAATTTAAATGATGCAATTCAAAAAGAAAATAAAAGAGTGGCTATGCAATTAGATACAGTATATATAATGAAACATGTAGAAATACCAATATCAATTGTAGAATGTGGATTTTTGTCTAATCCAGAAGAAGAATCTAACCTTTTAGAAGATAGTTATCAAGATAAACTAGCATGGGGTATTTATAATGGTATAATGGATTACTTTTATGCAAAATAAGCTTTGAAGAAATAAGGTGTTTGGGGCCGTGTTTTGCAAAGTGAATTTTAAATTTCACTTTGCAATTTTAATGCGTTTTAAAACAATGCTTGAAATTTATGTAAACGCATGATATAATATGTATACAGCAACATTGCTGAATATAAATTTTTTCTCCAAGGAGGGTAACGTCATGGCGGATACGCAGGCAAATGACCGGAGAGAAGAAGAGCAAAAGAACAATGTAACAGAAGTTGAAACAATAATTCTGGTAGATGCAGAGGGGAATGAGCAAGAATATGAACCTCTTGCAACAATGCGAACAGAAGAAGGTGATTTTGTCGCATTACTGCCAGTTTACGTTAAAACTATTGACTTTCAGTTACATACTTCTTTGGCTACAACCATTAGCAAAATGGAAAACAACTATAAGTTGGCTATACCTGTATATGGAGAAGGTTATGAAATATACAAGGTATATGAGCATGAAGGTGAGCAAATGTTTGAGATAGTTGATGATGATGATCTATTTAATCAATTAGCAAACATTTTTGACAGCGTTTTTGAACAGTATAATGGCGAAGAAGAAGACGACATCGAAACTGAATTTGAGTCAGAAGACGAAGATCAGGATGACGATATTGGCTATTATGAGTTCAGATGCTAATTTCATGTAACATTTTGCACAAACCTAATAAAAGGGCCTTAACTAAAAATTGTTAAGGCCCTTTTTCTTATTACAAATTTATTTTATAATAAAATTAATAACATATTTTAAAAGAATGTATATAATTTCACTCTTTGGAGAAAATATGTAAAAAACATAAAGTTTTAAGCGAGGAGTGAAATTTTTTTATAATGGAATATAAAATATTAAGTGGAAAAGGTGCAATATTAGGGCAAAACGAGCTAGAAAATTATTTAGAGAAAATGGCATCTAATCATAGTTTAACAAATTATTCTAGTAAAAACACTTATCCAATTCCTAGGTTAAAAGAAAATTTTGAAATAATTTCACAAGTATATAATTTATTAAATGAACATATAAAACTAAAACTTCCAATACACCCAGCAGGTGAATGGATTTTAGACAATTTTTATGTAATTGATGAAACTGTAAAATCTATTAAAAACGAACTAACCTTAAAAAAATATATAAACTTTTTAGGCATTGAAAATGGAAGTGACGAAGGGTTTGCTAGAATTTATGTACTAGCAAGTGAAATTGTAAATTATAGTGATAATAAAGTTGATGGCAAAAGCTTAAGTAAATGCTTGCAAGCATACCAAAAAAAGAAAACATTAAGTATGGAAGAAATATGGAATATTACCACTTTTATTAAAATTGCCTTAATTGAGAACATAAGAGATATTTGTACAAAAATATATTCATCTCAAATGCAGAAATATAAAGTAGAAAATATTATTGAAAGATTAGTTGAAAAAAAGGATAAGGAAGAATTGCATTTTACTTCTCTAGGGGAATATAAAGCAAAAGTAAAAGGATATGGCGAAATGAAATATCCTTTTATTGAGTATTTGTCATATAGATTAAAAAAGTATGGAAAAAAGGCATATCCATATCTTTCAATATTAGAAGAACAAGTAGAAAAAATGGGAATGGATATTTCTGAAGTAGTTGCTAAAGAGCATTTTGATATAGCACTTAAAAAAATTTCAATTGGAAATGCAATTACGAGTATAAAAAATTTAAATCGTATTAGTATGATAGAAATTTTTGAACAAATAAATGGTGTAGAGGAAATTTTAAAACAAGATCCAGCAAATGTATACGATAAAATGGATTATAAAACTAAAATATTATATAGAAATTGTATTAAAGATATATCTAAAAAAACAAAAATTTCTGAAATATATATTGCAAAAAAAGTATGGTACTTGGCAAATACAGCAAAAGAAAATGCACAAAAAGAAAATAATGAAAAAAATGTAATATCAGAAAAAGAGCAGCATGTAGGTTATTATTTAATTGATAAAGGAAAGGAAAAGTTATTAAAGGAACTGACTGGAAAGGCTAGAAAAAGCATAACCAATAAAGCTAAAATAATAGTAGCAATTACTAGCATTTTTATTTTAAATATTATTATTTCTGCTCTATTTTCAATGTATTTATATAGTAAGGTAAAATCCATAATATTGTCTATTTTATTAGGAATTTTACTATTAGTTCCAAATCAAATACTAATTGTACAAATTATTCAATATATATTAGGAAAATTTGTAAAACCAAGGCAAATTCCAAAACTAAATTTAGAAGATGGTATACCAAAAGAATATGCAACATTCATAGTAATACCTACTATTTTAAATTCAAAAGAAAAAGTACAAAAGCTAATGAAAAATTTAGAGACTTATTATATTGCAAATAAAAGCAATAATTTATATTTAGCGCTTTTAGGAGATGTTACATCAGGAAAAAATGAAAAAGAAAGCTTTGATGAAGAAGTAATAAAAGAAGGAATAAAAATTGCAGAAAATTTAAGCAAATTATATCCACAAGAAGGCTTTCCAAGATTTCATTTTCTTTATAGAAAAAGAACATGGAATGCAAAAGAGGAATGCTATTTAGGCTGGGAAAGAAAAAGAGGGCTTTTAAACCAGTTTAATGATTATATATTAGGAAAAAATAAAGATGAATTTTTAGCAAATACCATAGAAATGGCAAAACAAACAGGAAAATTGCCAAATATAAAATATATTATTACATTAGATGCAGATACCAACTTAAGCTTAAATACTGGGCTTGAGCTAGTAGGTGCTATGGCACATATTTTAAATAAGCCAGTTTTAAATAAAGAAGAAGACTGTGTAATTGAAGGACATGCTTTAATTCAGCCAAGAGTAGGAATTTCGCTAGAGGATGTTCAAAAAAGTATTTTTGCCAAAATATACGCAGGTTCAGGCGGAAAAGACGCATATACAAATGCTATTTCAGATGTTTATCAAGATAATTTTGATGAAGGTATTTTTACAGGTAAAGGTATTTATGATGTAAAGGTATTTTCTACTGTACTTGGTCAAGAAATACCAGAAAACACAGTATTAAGCCACGATTTGTTAGAAGGAAGCTACTTAAGGTGTGGCTTGGCATCAGATATTATGCTTTTAGATGGATACCCCGTAGGGTATAACAGCTTTAAAGCAAGGCTTCACAGATGGATTAGAGGGGACTGGCAAATTATAAGTTGGCTAGGAAATACGATAAAAAATAGAAAACAGCAAAAAAAGCATAACCCTTTAAATTTACTGTCTAAATATAAAATTTTTGATAATTTAGTAAGAAGCCTGCAAGAAACAATGATAATGCTTGGGTTAATTTATATTAGCATTATTGATTTATTTTACAATATTAAGGTTTGGCGGAATAGTTACATTTTTAATAGCATGCACAATAATTCCAACAATTTTAGAAATATTAAATAGAATTTTATTTAAAAAAGAGGAAGAAACTGTACAAAAAACCTTTAATAAAAGTATATCGGGTGTTAAAGCAAGCCTTATAAGAGGGCTTTTAGCAATTGCAAACTTACCTGATAAGGCATATTTTAGCTTAAATGCCATAGCCAAAACAATATATAGAATTAAGGTTTCTAAAAAGCATTTTTTAGAATGGATGACTGCAGAAGAAGCCGAGAAGAATGCTAAAAAGGACTTAAAATCATATTATAAAAACATGGCTCCAAATGTAGTAGTAGGGCTACTTGGAATAGTTTTATTATTTTTATTGCCACAAAGTATATATAACATATTTATATTTATACTTTCAGCCTTATGGTTAATAGCACCTGCTGTTTTTTGTTATATAAGTAAAGAAATTAAAAATGTAGATAAACTAAAACATTTAACAGAAAATGAAAAGCAGTATTTATTAGAAATAGGTAAGAAAACATGGCAGTATTTTAAAGACAACTTAAATGAGCAAACTAATTATTTGCCACCAGATAATTACCAAGAAGATAGAATTGAAAAACTAGCATATAGAACATCACCAACTAATATTGGGCTAGCTATGCTTGCTGTTATTTCAAGTTATGACTTAAAATATGAAACATTAGAAGATACAATTTCACTTTTAGAAAAAATATTAAATTCGATTAATAATTTGCAAAAATGGAATGGACATTTATATAACTGGTATAATGTAAAAACACTTGAACCATTAAAACCAATGTATATTTCTTCAGTAGATAGTGGAAATTTAGTAGGGTATTTATTTACAACAAAGCAATTTTTAAAAGAAAATGAAAATACTTTAAAGCAAAAGGCAAGTAATTTAATTCAAATAATAGATAATTTAATAAAAAATGCTGATTTTTCTAAACTATATGATGAAGAAACAAGGCTATTTTCAATAGGTTTTAATGTTGAAGAAAATAAACTTACAGACTCATATTATGATTTATTAGCATCAGAAGCAAGGCAAACTAGCCTAGTTGCAATTGCAAAAAAGGATATACCTGCAAAACATTGGAATAACTTAAGTAGAACTCTAACTATTTTAAATAAATATAAAGGGCTTATTTCTTGGTCAGGAACAGCGTTTGAATATTTAATGCCAAATACTAATATGCCAAGCTACCCGGGAAGTTTATTAGATGAGTCATGTAAACTTATGCTAATGAGCCAAAGGGAATATGCTAAAAAGCTAAATATACCATGGGGAATTTCGGAGTCAGCCTTTTATTTAAAAGACCTTCATAATAACTATCAATATAAAGCATTTGGAATTCCATGGCTTGGACTTAAAAGGGGCTTATCAGATGAAATGGTAGTAAGCTCGTATGCAAGCTTAATGGCACTTCCAGAAATTCCAAAAGAAGTAGTGCAAAACTTAAAGCAACTAGAAAGTAAAGGGATGTACCAAAAATATGGCTTTTACGAATCAATAGATTATACACCAAATAGACTTAATAAAAATCAAGAATATGCAATAGTTAAAACCTATATGGCACACCACCAAGGGCTTATATTACTTGCAATTAACAATTTATTTTCTAATAATATTTTGCAAAAAAGGTTTATGGAAAATGTAGAAATTTCTGCAGTTGATATTTTGCTTCAAGAAAAAATGCCTGAAAATATAATTATAACTAAAGAAGAAAAGGAAAAGGTAGAAAAAATAAAATATGTAGAAGATAGCAGTTATTCAGAAAGAGAAATTACTAAACCATATTTTAAATTGCCACAAATTAATAGCATATCTAGCAATAATTATATGGTTGTTATGGATGCAAGAGGAATGGGATATAGTAAATATGGCAACATTTTAATAAATCGTTACAAAAAAACAGCAGATGTAGAACAAGGAATATTCTTTTTCTTTAAAAATGTTAAAACCAAAAGAATATGGACAGCTAGCAATATGAATTATTTATCACAGCCAGATAAATATACAATGTATTTTGCTCCTGACCAAAATAAAATAGTAAGACAGGACGGAAATATAGAAACTACTCTAAAAGTATCAATCGCTCCAAATGAGCAAGCAGAAATAAGAAGTATTGAACTTACAAACCAAGGACTGGAGGCAGAAACAATTGAAGTTACTAGCTTTTTAGAACCAGTTTTATCTACCGAATCACAAGATAACAGTCACCCAGCATTTAATAATTTATTTTTAAATTACGAATATGTAGAAAATATTGGTGCAATTATAGTAAATAGAAGAAAAAAATCAAAAGAAGAAGATAGCATTTTTTTAGGAACATGTTTTTATACTGAAAAACAAACTGAAAGTGAATTAGAGTATGAAATAGACAAAGAAAAATTTTATGGAAGAAACAATATGCTCCTTCCAAAGGCAGTTTTAAATTCGAGCCCATTTAGTAGGCAAATACAGTATACCACAGACCCTATTATAAGCTTTAAAAGAACTATAACAATAAATGCAGGTGAAAAAATAGCATTAAACCTTATTATAGCAGTTGGCAAAAGTAAAGAAGAAGTTATAAATTGTTTAAGTTCATATAATAGCCAAGAAAAAATAAAACATGACTTGGATTTAAGCAAGGCAAAAGCGGAAGCGGAAAATAAATATTTAGGAGTTACAGGAAAACAGCTAGAATTTTATCAAAAAATATTGGGATATCTACTATATGCAAATCCACTTAAAAAGCTTTATTGTAACGTGCAGGAAAATATGCCAGTAAGTAAATTATGGCAATATGGCATTTCTGGCGACTTACCAATTTTAGCAATTAAAATAAAAAATGCAGAAGAAATAGAGGTAGTAGAGCAATTATTAAAATTATATCATTATTTTTATGTAAAAAATATTAGAATAGATTTAGTTATTATAAATAGAGAGCCATACAGTTACCAAAGCACCTTAAAAGATAGTATATTAACTTGCATATTAAATGAAAATATAGGATATTTACAAAACATATCTGGAGGAATATTTGTACTAGATAGCCTATCAGAAGATGAAATAAACTTTTTAGAAAATCGTGCGAACTTAACCATAGATGCAGGTTATGGAAGTAGTGCTAGATATTTAAAAGAATTAGAAGAAGAATATTTAGATGAAATTAAACAAATGCCGCAAGAAGAACAGATAAACATAGTAGAAGATGAAAAACCAATTAGAGAAAAACTAGAAAATTTAAAATATTTAAATGAATATGGTGGATTTTTAGAAGATGGAAAGGAATATTATATTCGTGTAAACAAAGAAGAAAAATTACCAACAGTATGGAGCCATGTAATTTCAAATAAAAAATTTGGAACACTAGTAACAGAAAGCATGGGAGGTTATACTTGGTATAAAAATAGTAGGTTAAACAGGCTAACAGCATGGAATAATATGCCGGTAGTAGATGTGCCATCAGAAATTATTTATTTGCAAGATATGCAAACCAAAAAAATATGGTCATTAGGGTTAGCACCTTGCCCAGATGAAAATGACTATTATATAACTTATGGCTTTGGATACAGCAAATATATGCACCATAGCAAGGGCTTAAGCCAAAAGTTAGACATGTTTATTCCATTAAATGACATGGTTAAAATTCAAATATTAAAATTAGAAAATAATGAATTAAAAAAGAAAAAAATAAAATTAATTTATTATTTAAAACCAGTACTTGGGGAAGATGAGCTAAAAACTAATGAATATTTGAATTTAGAATTCTACGAAAAATCTAATTTAGTATGTATGAAAAATTTATCTGCAGAAGATGAATTTTCACAATATTTATTTGTTTGTAGTAGTGAAAAAATTACATCATATACAGGAAGTAAAGATGCATTTATAGGCAAGGGAAACTTAAGTGCTCCAGATGCTATAAAACAAATAGAACTAAACAAAGAAAATTCATTATGGGAAAATGGAATAATAGCTATTCAATGTGAAGTAGAGCTAGAGGCATTAGAAACAAAAAAAGTTATACTAGCTTTTGGGGTAGGAAGTACAGTTTTAGAATGTCAAGATTTAGCATACCAATATACAAACATGGCCAAAGTAGATGAAGAATATGAAAAAACAAAAAGATATTGGAAAGAGCAAACAGAAAAACTTCAGGTTTCTACACCACTAGAATCTACTAATATTTTACTAAATGGATGGCTTATATATCAAATACTAGCATCACGAATGTTAGGCAGAACTGGATACTATCAGTCAGGAGGAGCATTTGGCTTTAGAGATCAACTTCAAGATACTATAGCATTAAAATATAGCAATATAAACTTAATGAAAGAGCAAATTATAAAGCATAGTAAGTATCAATTTGTAGAAGGTGACGTTTTGCACTGGTGGCATGAAGAAACTTTAAGAGGAATTAGAACTAAATTTAGTGATGATAGATTATGGCTTGTGTATTTAGTAGAAGAATATATTGACTTTACTGGTGATATGAGCTTATTAGAAGAAAATGCTCAATACCTACAAGGAGAGGTATTAAAGCCAGATGAAGATGAAAAATACGAATATTACCCACCATCTGATGTAGTAGAAAGCATATATGAGCATTGCAAAAAGGCAATTCAAATTTCATTAAATTTTGGAGAAAATAAACTTCCTAAAATAGGTTCTGGTGACTGGAATGATGGGTTTAGCAAGGTGGGTAACCTTGGAATAGGTGAGAGTGTATGGCTTGGTTTTTTCTTATATATTATTCTTCAAAAATTTATACCAATATGTATTTATAAAGGAGAAGAAGAACTTGCAAAACAATATGAAAATATATCTGAAAAGTTAAAAAAGGCATTAAATAATAATGGATGGGACGGAAGATGGTATAAAAGGGCATTTATGGATGATGGAAATGTACTTGGAAGTATTCAAAACCAAGAGTGTAGAATAGACAGCATAGCACAAAGCTGGTCAGTAATATCAGGTGCAGGTGATAATGATAAAAAATATATTTCTATGGAAAGCCTAGAAAACCATTTAGTAGACAAAGAAAATGGACTTATAAAACTTTTAGATCCACCATTTGATAAATCAAATTTAAACCCAGGCTATATTAAAGCTTATCTTCCAGGAACAAGGGAAAACGGTGGACAATACACACATGCAGCTATTTGGGCAATTATTGCAGAAGCAATTTTAGGTTTTGGAAATAAAGCATGGGAATATTATAGAATGATAAATCCAATAGAGCATAGTAGAACAAAGGAAGCGGCAAATAAATATAAGGTTGAGCCATATGTAATATCTGCAGATATTTATGGGCAAAAGAATTTAGCAGGTCGTGGAGGTTGGACTTGGTATACTGGCTCAAGCAGTTGGATGTACGAAGCGGGAATTAAATATTTATTAGGGCTAAAAATAGAAAAACAAAAGCTTAAAATAGAGCCTTGTATTCCAAGCGACTGGAAGGAATATAGTATAAAATATAAATATGGAAGTAGTATTTATCATATTCATATAACTAACCCAAATGGAAAATGTAATGGAATAACCTCATTTAAGTTAAATGACACAATAATACCTGAAAAAGAGGTGACCTTAAATTCAAGTGGAGGAGTTTATAATATAGAAGTAGAAATGTAAAAATACCAATTGGGTATAGCCCAATTGGTATTTTTTTGACATTTTTTGGCTAAAATGTTATAATTAATAGTGTAAATAAAATGCTTAATGTTTATGTGCTTACACAAAGGAGGTTTTAATTATGGGATCATCAGAGGATTTTAGAAAAGAAATGCAAGAAGAATTTGATAGACCAGTAGCTAGTGTTGGAGATAAAGCATTTAGAAGTTATGGGGAAGCTAGAAATAGTCTTAATAGAAGAAGATATGAAGAAAAGCCAAGGGATACTCAAAGGACAGTTGTTGATAGGAGAAGTCAATATGAGGAAAATAAAAGCAGGTATTTAAGATTAAAAAAACGTGAAGAAAGAAAATTAACGGCTGAAAAAGGCTCTGCTAGAAGAGCTAATAATAATGAAAAGAAAAAGAAACATTCAAGAGCAAAATTAGCGGCTGGAATGGCAGCAGCAATAATAGGTCTTGGAACTATTGGAATAATAGTAGATAATGCCATAACAAATGCTAATAGCTATTCAGGTGGAATAACGCCATTAATTGAAGCAGGAGCCATAGTTGATGATTTTAATATAAGTGAACAAACAGCTAATGAGCTATTAACATATAATAATATGTTTGAATCAGAAGAAGATATAGTACCATCTAAACAAGAATTAATTGAAACATCACAAAGAATGAATAAACTAATTAATCAAATAGTAAAAGAAAAAATAGCAGCATCTTTAGAGTGCAGCACAGAAAATATTAATATATATAATGAAAAAGATTTAAGAGGTTCAGCAGGTAACTATATTAGGATTACAGCTTATAAAAATGCGTATGATCCAAGCAAAACAGGTCAACAAAAGTTAGCAGAGTATTATTATGAAGATGGAGCATTAGGTATGTTCCAAAATAATATGCCAAAAGAATTTTATGATCTTATTTGTTCAAAACAGGAATTAGAAAATGTTGTAGAACAACTTGAAAATAGCCAAATTAGTGAACTAAATGCAACTAAAGATATTAAAAAATATAATAAGAAATTGCAAGAATTTGCTACAATGCAAGTAATTCAAGGCAAAAACAATAAAAAGATTACATTAGCTCAATTTGATAAGGAAAATATACCTCATATTAGAGTAGGACAAAATAAGGAAAAGGCAAGTCGCCCTGAATATAATCAAGATTCTGAAAGATAATAAAAAATAAGTAACAACCCATTAAAGAAACTATTTTTTAATAAGTTTCTTTAATGGGTATTTTTTTAACAATAGATTTCAATTATATTTCTTTATTGTTTCAAAAATATTACAAAATTGTATAAAAAATCTTGTTAAACAAAAATTAATATGATATAGTTATACTAAAATAAGCTAAATAATAACTCTAACAAGAAAGGCGGGGTTTTAGTGGAAGAAAAAAATGAAAATGTAGCAGATGTTCAAAATACATCAGTATCAAATGAAGGAGAAGGATATCAAGAAGAATTAAAAAAAACTATTCTTGTTGTAGATGATGAAAAAAGAATAGTTGATATTTTAGTATATAATTTGCAAAAGGAAGGATATCAAACATTAGAGGCAAATGATGGTGAAGAGGCAATTAGGCTTGCAAACGAAAAAAAGCCAGATCTTATTTTGTTAGATATAATGCTTCCAAAAATAGATGGATTAACTGTATGTAAAAGACTTAGACAAACCTTAAGTGTTCCAATTTTAATTTTATCTGCAAAAGATGAAGAAATAGATAAAATATTAGGTCTAGAACTAGGCGCAGACGACTATATTACAAAACCATTTAGTGTAAGAGAATTAATTGCTAGAGTAAAAGCAAATTTGAGAAAAGCAGAACTATCAAACCAAGTAACTGAAAATGTAGAAGAAACAAAAAAGGCAAATAATATTATAGAACTAGGAGAATTAACCATTAATTTAGATAAATTTGAAGTTAGGGTAAGAGGAAAAGTTATAGACCTAACTTTAAGAGAATTTGAAGTATTAAGATATTTAGCAAATCAACCAGGACAAGTAGTAACTAGAGAAATATTACTAGAAAAGGTATGGGGCTATGAATATTATGGAGATATAAGAACAGTTGATGTTACAGTTAGAAGAATTAGAGAAAAAATTGAAAAAGATACATCAGCTCCAAAAATTTTAATTACAAAAAGAGGAGTGGGCTACTATTTAGCCAATAATTAAGAGGAATTTGAAATGATTAAAAATATACAAACGAAAATTATATTGATTTTCTTTATTTTAGGTATAATTGTAATTAGTGCACTTTCAGTTTTTCATATTTTAATGTTAGAGCAAATAGGAAAATCACTTATTAATGATGATGCCTATAGCATAATAAAAGGGCAAATTTCACAAACAGAAGTAGTTTCAATAATTGCAATTGGTGTATTTGCCATTATTACATTATTGGTTGGCTATTTTGTATCAAAGTCAGTAGTTAAGCCAATAGATCAATTAATTCAAAATGCAGAAAAAATTGCAAAAGGCGAAGAAGTACAAATACAAGAAACAGCCAAAAAAAAGACACAGATAGACGAACTAGTTAATGCTTTTAGTTTAATGACAAAAGAGCTAAAACAAAACTTAAACGAAATGGGAAAGCAAAAAAAGCAAATAGAAACTATTTTGCGTCACATGACAGATGGAATTATTGCATTTGATATGGAAGGCGCAATTATCCATATAAACCCTGCAGCAATGCAACTATTAAATTTAAGTAGTCAAGAGCAAAATTTTGATCAAATATTTAATAAATTACATTCAGATATAAATCTAGAAAAAATAGTATATTTAGAGAATTGGACTACATCCAAGCAAAGGCTTAATATAGGTGAAAAATATGTAAACCTTCTTTTCGCACCTTTTCAAGACGAAAATGATAAACCAGCAGGGGTAATTGTGGTAATACAGGATATTACAGAGCATGTAAAACTTGATAATATGAGAAAAGAATTTGTAGCAGATGTTTCTCACGAACTTAAAACCCCAATTACATCTATTATGGGCTATGCAGATACTTTGTTAGAATCGGAATATGACAAAGAAATGCAAACCAAATTTTTAGAGGTAATTAGCTCGGAAGCAAGAAGAATGGCAAAACTTGTAACAGACCTTTTAATACTTTCTAGGTATGATAATAAAAAAATTATTAAAGAAGAATCAGAATTTGATTTAGGTGATTTAACTAAAAAATGTATAGAAAGGTTAAAGTTTGAAATAGAAAAAAAGCAGCATAATGTGGAATGTTTTGTTACAGCTAATGTTCCACCTGTGCATGCCGATAAATATGGAATAGAAAGAGTAATATTAAATATTATATCAAATGCTATTAAATACACTAAAGAAAATGGTACTATAAAAGTATATGTAGGATTTGTTTATAATGATGCATATATAAAAGTAATTGATAACGGAATAGGAATTCCTGAAAGTGATTTATCTAGAATATTTGAAAGATTTTATAGAGTAGATAAGGCTAGAACCCGTGAAATGGGTGGAACAGGTTTGGGCTTACCTATTGCCAAAGAAATATTAGACCAAAACAATGGAAGTATAGACATAAAAAGTGAGGCTGGCAAAGGTACAGAAGTAGTAATTAGAATACCTGTTAATAAAAAATAAGGAAGGAAAAGCAAAATGACAATTAGCGATAAAGTGAAAAATATATTAGAATGGATTTTATGTATAGTTATAGCATTTACATTGGCTGTTTTAATTAAATATTTTATAGGAACACCAACTATAGTAAGCCAAGAGTCAATGTACCCAACATTAGAAAATGGTCAAAGATTAATTTTAAATAGATTATATAGAACTACAAAGCAGGCACCACAAAGAGGTGATATTATTACATTTGAAGCCCCTAGTGTTAAAGCTTATTCATCTTATAATGAGATAGACTTAAAAAATCCAGTTGCTAAATATGAAAACGAACCAACAGGATGGTTTCAAAAATTTGCATACTATGTATTAGAAATTGGAAAAGAAAGTTATATAAAAAGAGTTATAGGCTTACCAGGAGAGCATGTAAAAATAGAAGGCGGACATGTATATATTAATGGTGAAAAATTACAAGAAGATTACTTAAGAGAAGGATTAGAAACACCACAAAATGTTGGAACACCAATAGCTTTTAGTGATATTGTAGTGCCAGAAGGATGCGTATTCGCAATGGGAGATAATAGGTCTAGGTCAACTGACTGCAGATCATTTGGCTGTATTCCAATAGAAAAAATTGAAAGCAAAGTGTGGATTCGCTTTTGGCCATTAAATTTATTGGGCAAGGTCTAGAAAATTAATTTAGGAGGCATAAGGTGGCTTTTGAAAATATAATAGGCAATGAAAAAATAAAAGCTATATTAACTTCAGCAGTATCAGACCAAAACATACTACATAGCTACCTATTTGTTGGCATAGAAGGAATAGGAAAAAGCTTATTTGCAAAAGAATTTGCAAAAATGATACTGTGCATGGAAAATGAAAATAAACCTTGCAAAAAATGTAAGTCCTGCATAGAATACGCAAGCTCAAACCATCCAGACTTTATGCTAATACAGCCAGAAGATGGCAAAAATATAAAAATAGAACAAATAAGATACTTGCAAGAAAAAATAGCAGAAAAGCCAGTTACATCATCAAAAAAAGTATATATTATTGACGAAGCACAAACCATGACAAGAGAAGCAGCAAACTGTTTACTAAAAACATTAGAAGAACCACCAGAATATGCTGTACTTATCTTACTTACTTCTAATGAAAGCAAATTACTTACAACCATAAAATCTCGTTGCATAAAAATATATTTTATGCCAATTGCAAATGAGCAAGTTGTAAATTACTTAAAGCAAAATAAATTAGACGCAAACATTACAAATGCTATGATTAAAGAAAGTGAAGGTAGCATTGGCAGAATAATTAAAATACTAGAAGAAAAAGAAAAATATATACAAATAGAAGAAATAATAAATAAACTTCAAACACAAAACATAACAAAAGTCTGGCTCGAATCAGAAGTATTATATAAGTCTAAAGAAAATATTATTCCGCTTTTAGAATATATGATAGTAGTTTTATATGAAAACTTAAAAAAAGAAGACAAAATATCGTATGCAAACGGAATAAATATAATAGAAGAAGCAAAACAAAGAATTTTATCAAACGCAAACTATGATATGACAATAGACAACATGCTATTAAAATTATGGGAGGAATTATTTTGAAAAATATAATAGGGGTTAGATTTAGAAAACCTGGAAAAGTATATTTTTTTGATCCTGAAAATTTAGAAATAAAAAAAGGAGAAAAAGTAATAGTTGAAACAAGTATGGGGCAAGAAATAGGAGAAGTTGTTATTAGTAAAAAAGCAATTTCAGACGAAAACTTAAATACTCCACTAAAAAAAGTTATACGAATTGCAACATACAAAGATATAAAACATGATGAAGAAAATAGAAAAAAAGAACAAGAAGCCTTTGAAATTTGTCAAGAAAAAATAAAAAAATATAAATTAGACATGAATTTAACTGAAGTAGAATATAAATTTGATAATAGCAAAATTTTATTTTACTTTACAGCAGATGGAAGAGTAGACTTTAGAGATTTAGTAAAAGAATTAGCAGCAATTTTTAAAACAAGAATAGAATTAAGGCAAATAGGTGTAAGAGACGAGGTAAAAAGAATTGGTGGAAATGGGGTTTGTGGAAGAGAGCTTTGTTGTTGCTCATTTCTAGGAAACTTTGAAACAGTATCTATTAAAATGGCAAAAGAACAAAACGTATCTTTAAATCCATCTAAAATATCTGGCAATTGTGGAAGGCTTATGTGCTGCCTAAAATATGAACAAAATGTTTATGAAGATAAATTAAAAAGGCTTCCAAAAATAGGTGCAATTGTAAAAACAGAAGATGGTGAAGGAACAGTTGAATCTATAGAAACTTTAAAAGAAACCATTAGAGTCAAATTTAAAGATGGTGAAGATGTTTTTTATAAAAAATATCCAGCATCAGAAGTAAAAATTATTAAAAACATAGCAAAAGAAGAGATAGATCCAGAAGAAAAAGAACACCAAAAGGAATTAGAAGAATTAGAAAATTTAGAAAAATTAGAAAAATCTAACAAATCAGAAGATGAAGATATATAAGTAAAAACTAAATGTAATAACGAAAGGTGGTGAAATATATGGCATATAAGATTACAGATAAATGTATTGGATGTGGAGCATGTAGTAATGCTTGCCCAGTATCTTGTATTTCACAAGGGGACAGCAAATATGTAATAGACAAAGATGCATGTATAGCATGTGGAACTTGCAGTGGTGTTTGCCCTGTAGGAGCTCCAATTTTAGAGAACGATTAACAAAATAGTATAATAAGGAAGTTACAAGAATGTAACTTCCTTAACTTTTCCATTTTCTATTTTTGTATAATATTAAATTGTTTTTCATATAATAATAGTGTCAAATATTTGACATGTTAAATATTTTATGCTAAAATATATTTAACAAGCAGGGAGTAGTAGGTTCCTCGTCAGGAGCCTAAAGGATTTTTCTCAAAATCGCTCCTTGCATATTTTTATTTAAAGTAAAAATCAATTTTATCAAAAGGGATAGAAGCTCTTTTCTGACCTAATATACTGTTATTAAGTTTTTCATACATATTTATACAATGTTTCCTTTTAAAATCGTCCATAGTGCTATAATTGTCTTTTATACAATTGTATTTGTTAATATAGAAAGAACATATATCAGCAATTTGTATAAAATTGTTTTTCTTTGAGTCTAAATAAAAAGTTTTTTCTATGATATTTTTATTGTTAATTTGCAATTTTGGATATAAAATTTCTAAACTTTTTTCCATATTTTTTAATTCATCACAAAAAACTATTCCAAAATCATTTTCAGTTTCTAACACTTCATTGAATTTTTCATAAAGCATAGAAAAAGAATATAGATATGGGTCAATAACAATGTTGTTTCCGAAATGTTTTTTATAAGTTTTTTTTAATAATTTTACATTGCTGACAGGAATATTCAAACTAGATACTAGATTTACTAGTTTCTCTAAAATCGCAAAATTGTCTTTCCAATTATTTTTATAGAAAGGTGATTTTTTATTTGTATTAAATAATTCGTTTGTATGTATTTCTATATTTTTTAAATCAGGACATATTTTTATTTTTTCTTCTTCAAAATAGTCATTTATTTCATGCCATTTTTTATCTTCAACACAAACTCCTGCTAAAATAAAGTATGGCTGATTTTTGTTATCTAAATCAAGTCCAGTGCTACCACTTTCATCTACATATAATAATCTCATATTATTTTTTCCTTTCTAATTTACATCTGTAATAGCACAGATAACTTTTCCTATAATTTCTACTTTTATTTTTTTAGGGTTATATATTTGAACCTGATGCTCTGGGTTAGAAGACATAGGTTCTAATATAACTAAATCACCTTCTCGTTTAAACCTTTTTACAGTTGCATCATCCCCATTTACCATAATAACACCAATTTGACCATTTTCTAATTCTGGTTGCTTTTGTACTAATAATAAGCAACCGGCTGGAAATTTTAAATTCATACTGTCTCCAATAACTTTAAGAAAAAAATAGTCATATCCAGCTTGTATTTTAGAAGAAGGAGCATACATATATCCTTCTATATTTTCAACTGCTAAAATGGGGAACCCAGCTATTATTTTTTCCAATACAGGATATTTTTGAGGGACATCGGCAGTAGGAAATGCATTACTATCTTGTTTTATTTCTTTTTCCATGGGAATGTCATAACCCATTAGCCAACCTTCGTCGACATCTAAAATTAAAGAAAGTGTATAAACATTGTCTTGTTTTGCTTCATATGTACCTTTTAAATAATGACTAATTAAAGGTTTAGTTAATGGTTTATTAATTTTATTATCTTCATATAATAATTTACTTTTATAAACAATTTCAGAAGCTTTTATATTTTTAATTACCATAGCTTCTTTTAATCTATTAGCAAAATTAGATACTAACATAAAAGTTCTCCTTTTTAATTATAAATTTATTATATAGAAAAGTTGCGAAAAAATCAAGTAAAATTGATTAAAGGAATAAAAAAGTTAAGGAAAAATTAATTTTTCCAAAAAAGTATTGACAGACAGAAAATGATTTGATAATATAATCATAGTTAAGAAAAACGCAACAAAAAGGAGGCGAAAAAATGGATTTAGAAAAAATAAAAAATGCAAAAACTGTGTATTTAGGCAAAAACATTATTTACTTTAATGAAATAAATTCAACTCAAGATTATGCAAAGCAAATATTAAAACAAAATATAAAAACAGGAAGTATAGTAATAGCAGACTACCAAACAAAAGGTAAAGGCACAAAAGAAAGAAAATGGCTATCATCAAAAGAAAAAAATATTATGATGACAATTATTTTATATCCAAATAGTAAACCCCTTAAATTAGAAGGGTTAACAGTTGAAATTGCACAAGCAATAAAAAATGCTATATATAAATTATATAAATATAATTTGGATATAAAAAAGCCAAATGATTTATATTTAAATAATAAAAAAATAGCAGGGATATTAACAGAGGCTACTTCTATAAAAGAAAAGGTAATACATTTATATATAGGAATTGGCTTTAATGTTAATGAAGAAAGCTTTTCTGATGAAATAAAAGATACCGCCACCTCACTAAAAAAAGAATTTAATAAAGAATTTGAAATAGAAGAAATAATAGTTACCATTTTAGAGGAAATAGAAAAAGTATTAAAAGAAAGGAAGCTAGTAAGCGAATAACTTTAAAACTTGACTGGTCAGTATAATGGAAAGGAGAAAAAATATATAGTAAAATTGTAAAGAAATTTGTAAATTGAATATAAATTAAAAAGTAAATTTGCCATGAAAATTGAAAGGAATGATAGATAATATGAAAATAGCATTTATGTTTCCAGGGCAAGGTGCACAATTTGTAGGAATGGGAGCAGACTTTTTTAATAAATATAAAGAAGCAAGAAAGGTTTACGAAGAGGCAAGCAAAATTGTAGAAAAAGATATTGCTAAAATGTGCTTTGAAGGTAGCATAGAAGATTTAAGCAATACTAAAAATACACAGCTTGCTATTAGCGTAACCAGTCTTGCTATTTTAGCGGTTTTAAAAAGCTTTGGAATTAAATCTAGTATAGATGTGGGCTTAAGTTTAGGAGAATATGTAGCATTAATAGATAGCCAAATTTTAAGTATGGAAGATGGCCTTAAGCTTTTAGAAAGGCGTAGCTATTATATGCAGGCTAAAGCACCAAACGAAAAATATTATATGTTAGCAGTTATAGGGTTAGATGCAAATAAAGTAGAAGAAATTTGCTTAAATAATAAAGAAAATGGCTTTGCTGTACCTGCAAATTATAACTATTCTGGTCAAGTAGTAGTAACTGTAAATGAAGATAAAGTAGAGAAACTTAAGCAAGATTTTTTAAATGCAGGTGCAAGAAAAATAGTAAAGTTAAATACAAGTGGTCCATTTCATACAGAAAAACTTATTGAAGCAAGTAAATGTTATAAAAAAGATTTAGAAAACGTTACATTTAACTTAAAAGAAAATGTAGTTATAAAAAATATTGATGGCAGTTTTTATACAAAAAAAGATGATATAAAAAAGATATTGGAAGATCACATTATATCGCCAGTACGCTTTGATAAAACCATAAAAACTATGCAAAATGAAGGAGTAGATACATACATTGAAATAGGACCGGGTAAAGCACTTTCAGGGTTTGTTAAAAAAGAATGTAAAGATGCAAAAGTATTTAATGTTCAAAAAGTAGAAGATTTAGACTTACTTTTACAAGAATTAAAAATAAATGTAGGAGGGAAAAATTAAATGGAAGAAAGAAGAGTTGCATTAATAACAGGAGCTTCTAGAGGAATAGGAAAAAAGGTTGCAGAAAAGTTTGCAAAGGAAGGTTACAATTTAGTTATAAACTATGTTGCTGAAAGTAATTTAGAAAAAATAGAGCAAGAACTTAAAAATGCTAGTAATAACCAAATAGAAATATTATTTGTAAAGGCAGATGTAACTGATTTTACAGCTTGCGAAAACATGGTAAAGAAAGCAATAGAAAAATTTGGAAAAATTGATGTTTTAGTAAATAATGCAGGTATTACAAAAGATAACTTAATTATGAGAATGAAGGAAGAAGATTTTGACAAAGTAATACAAGTAAACTTAAAAGGTACGTTTAATGTAAGCAAAACTGTAATTCCATATATGATGAAAAAAAGATATGGAAAAATTGTTAGTATTGCTTCAGTAGTAGGTATTAGCGGAAATGCTGGACAATGTAATTATGCTGCCTCAAAAGCAGGAATTATAGGGTTTACAAAATCAATAGCAAAAGAGCTAGCAAGCAGAAACATACTTGCTAATTGTATAGCACCAGGGTTTATTGCAACTGACATGACAGCAGTTTTATCAGATGATGTAAAAGAAAAAATAAATGAGCAAATTCCACTTAAAAAAATGGGAACACCAGAGGAAGTGGCAAATGCAGTTTATTTTTTAGCAAATGAAGAAAATACATATATAACTGGTCAAGTGCTAAATGTAGACGGCGGAATGATTATGTAAGAAGGAGATAAAAAAATGAATAAAAGAGTAGTAATTACAGGAATGGGAGCAATTACTCCAATAGGAAATAATGTGCAAGAATTTTGGAAAGGCATTAAGCAAGGAAAATGTGGAATTGACAAAATTACGCTATTTGATGTAACAAACCATAAAGCAAAACTTGCAGCTGAATTAAAAGGCTATAACCCAGAAGAATATTTTGATGTGAAGCAAGCAAGGAGAATGGATAGATTTTGTCAGCTAGCAATGGTAGCCTCTAGAGAAGCTTTTAAAGATAGTGGCATAAATAAAGAAAATACAGATATGACAAGAGTAGCAACAATAATTGCATCTGGTATGGGGGGACTTTCAACTATAGAAGAGCAAAATAAAAACCTTGTACTTAAAGGACCTGATAGACTTTCTCCAATGTATATACCAATGGGCATTACTAATATAGCTGCAGGAAATGTTGCAATAGATTTAGGTTTAAAAGGTGAATCTTTTTGTATTGTTACAGCATGTGCAAGTGGTACACATGCAATAGGCGAAGGAATGAGGCTAATTAGGCATGGCTACCAAGATGTAGTTCTAGCAGGAGGTGCAGAGGCTGCTATTACTCCTACGGGAATTGCTGGATTTGCTAATTTAAAGGCATTATCACAATCAACAGACCCTAAAAGGGCAAGCATACCATTTGATAAAGAAAGAAATGGCTTTATAATGGGAGAAGGAGCAGGAGTATTAGTATTAGAAGAATTAGAACATGCTTTAAAACGTGGAGCAAAAATATATGCAGAAGTAGTTGGATATGGAGCAAGTTCTGATGCTTACCATATGACCTCACCATCACCTGATGGAGAAGGTGGAGCAAGGGCAATGGTAAATGCTATTAAAGATGCATCACTAGAACCAGAGCAAATTGATTATATAAACGCACATGGTACATCTACACCATTAAATGATAAAACGGAAACCATGGCAATTAAATTAGCACTTGGAAACCATAGTAAAAAAGTAATGGTTAGCTCTACTAAAGGAAATACAGCTCATATGTTAGGTGCAGCAGGAGCAGTAGAAGCAATTGTGTGTGCTAATGCTTTACAAGAGGGTTATGTGCCACCAACAATAGGTTATAAAGTAAAAGATGAGGAATGTGATTTGGATATAGTGCCAAATGAAGGCAGAAATGTAAATATTAAATATGCTATGTCTAATTCATTAGGTTTTGGAGGACATAACAGCTCTGTTATATTAAAAAAATGGGAGTGAAAGGAATAAAAAAGATGGATTATGAAGAAATAAAAAAATTAATTAAAGAAGTGGAAAATTCTAAATTAGAATCTATTAGTATGGAGCTTCCAGATGGAACTAAAATAAACATGAAGAAAGAGCAAACTGAATATAAGCAAAATACAGAAAAAAGTGAAGAAAGTAAAAAGCTTATTAGTGCGCCAGAAGACGAGAGCTTAAAAACAATAAAATCTCCAATGGTAGGTACTTTTTACTCAAAAGCATCTCCTTCAAGCAAACCATTTGTACAAGTAGGAGACAAAGTAAAAAAAGGTGATGTACTTTGTATTATAGAGGCTATGAAGCTAATGAATGAAATTGAAAGTGATGTAGATGGTGAAATTGTAGAAATATGTTGCAAAGAAGAAGCATTAGTAGAGTATGGAACAGTATTATTTAAAATTAAATAAAGGAGAAAATAATATGTTAGATATAAATGAAATAATGAAAATAATTCCGCAAAGACCACCAATATTAATGGTAGATAAAGTAGAAAATCTAGTTCCAGGTGAAAGTTGTATAGCATACAAAAATGTATGCATAAATGAACCATTTTTTGCAGGTCATTTTCCAGGAAACCCTATTATGCCCGGTGTTCTTATTGTGGAAGCACTTGCTCAAACAGGAGCAGTAGCCATTCTTTCTAAAGAAGAAAATAAAGGAAAAAATGCATTATTTGGCGGAATAGATGGCTTAAGGTTTAAAAAGCCAGTTTTACCAGGAGATGTATTAAAACTAGAAGTAAAAATAATAAAACAAAAAGGACCTATTGGGGTAGGTGAAGCATTAGCAACAGTAAATGAAAAATTAGTAGCAAAAGGGGAGCTTACATTTGCTATTGTGTAAAATGTAAGGAGGAAAGCAAAATGCTAAAAAGAATATTAATTGCAAATAGAGGAGAAATAGCAGTACGTATTATAAGAGCCTGCAGAGAAATGGGAATAGAAACAGTAGCAGTTTATTCAGAAGCAGATAAAGATGCACTTCATGTAAAATTAGCAGATAGAGCAATATGTATAGGACCTGCTAAAGCTACCAAAAGTTATTTAAATAGGAATCATATAATAGAAGCGGCTTGTTTAACAGGTTGTGATAGTATACACCCAGGTTATGGTTTTTTATCAGAAAGTTATCATTTTGCTAAAATGTGTAGTGAAATAGGTTTAAAATGGATAGGACCATCACCAGAGCATATTTTACTTATGGGAGATAAATCAAAAGCAAAAGAAACCATGCAAAAGGCAGGAATTCCTGTAGTGCCAGGATCTGAAGGAGTACTAGAAAGTGTAGAACAGGCAGAAAGGTTAGCAGAAAAAATAGGTTATCCTGTTATTTTAAAAGCCTCTAGTGGAGGCGGAGGAAAGGGCATTAGAGTTGCATATTCTAAAGAAGAATTAATAAAAGCATATGGGCTAGTTAAGCAAGAAGCCAAAAATTCATTTAATGATGATAGAATTTATTTGGAAAAATTTATTGAAAATCCAAGGCATGTAGAAGTTCAAATAATAGCAGACGAACATGGAAATGCTGTATATTTAGGTGAAAGGGACTGTTCTATTCAAAGACATAATCAAAAAATAATAGAAGAAACACCATGCCCAATTATTTCAGAAAAATTAAGACAAAAAATGGGAAAATTAGCAGTAAATGCAATATGCCAAATTGGCTACTCAAATGTGGGAACAATTGAATTTTTAGTAGACAAAGATAAAAACTATTATTTTATGGAAATGAACACAAGACTTCAAGTAGAACATCCAGTTACAGAAGCTGTTACTGGAGTTGACATTGTAAAGGAGCAAATAAAAATTGCAAGTGGAGAAAAATTATCTTTTTCACAAAAAGATATTAATATAACAGGTCACAGTATGGAATGTCGTATAAATGCAGAAAATCCTAGCAAAAATTTTATGCCATGTCCGGGAAAAATTACAGGTTTACTATTACCAGGAGGAAATGGCATTAGAATAGATACTGCAATTTATGAAGGTTATACTATTCCTAATGTATATGATGCTATGATAGCAAAAGTAATTGTACATGGCAAAAATAGGGATGAAGCTATATCTAAAATGAAAAGTGCACTTGGTGAGCTTGTTATTGAGGGTATTGATACAAATATAGATTTTTTGTATCAAATTTTAGGCAATAAGAGTTTTAGGGATAATAATTATGATACTTCTTTTATTGAGAAAGAATTACTTTCAGATACTTAATAACAATAATTTTTATATAGTAAATCTTAAAATATAATGATTCTGGCGCGCGGGTAGTCGCAGCATTCCTATGTAATAAATTGCTTTAAAAAGCAATTTATTACATTCATCGGTTAGCTGCTCCAATTCGCACTTCGCGTGTAAACACGCTCCGTTTGATCGCTTACGCGGCGCTATCGAATTCATTATATTTTAAGATTTATAGAAAAAAAAGAAGTATTAGGAGGTGTAAAACTAAAATGGTAATTGATAAAATAAAAAAAATGAGCGAAGTAAATAAAGAAATTGAAAAAAATCAAGAAGCATCAGATATGTTAATAGGCAAATGGATAAAATGCGAAAACTGCAAAGAAATCTTATACAAAGAAGAAGTACATAAAAACTTAAGTGTTTGCCCAAACTGCGGGAAACATTTTAGAATATCTAGTAGGAGAAGAATAGCTCAATTAGTAGATGAAGGAACTTTTGAAGAAATTAACGCAGACATGGGTTTAAAAGACCCACTACAATTTGAAGGCTATGAAAAAAAATTAGAAACATTAGTAGAAAAAACACAAATAAAAGAAGCAGTTAAAACAGGAATAGGAAAGCTAAATGGACAAGAAGCTGTACTTGCTGTAATGGATGGAAACTTCATGATGGGAAGTATGGGGCAAATAGTAGGAGAAAAAATAACATTAGCAATAGAAGAAGCCATTTTAAGAAAATTACCAATTATTTTAGTATGTGTATCTGGGGGAGCTAGAATGCAAGAAGGAATAATTTCACTTATGCAAATGGCAAAAACAACAGGTGCCCTTATGAAACTAAATGAACAAGGTTTGCTCTCAATTTGTGTATTAACAGACCCAACAACAGGAGGTGTTACCGCAAGCTTTGCAAGTTTAGGTGACATTATTATTGCAGAACCAAATGCTTTAATAGGGTTTGCTGGGCCAAGGGTAATAGAGCAAACAGTTAAACAAAAATTACCAGAAGGATTTCAAAGAGCAGAATTTTTATTAGAACATGGTTTCATTGATAAAATAGTACAAAGAAAAGACATGAAAAAAGTACTTTCTAAATTAATTAAGTTTCATAATCAAAAAGGAAGTGAATAATTTGAAAAAGCAAATGACTGCTTGGCAAAGAGTAACAATGGCAAGAGATGCTAAAAGACCAAAAGCATTAGATTATATAAAGAATATATTTGACGACTTTATAGAACTACATGGCGATAGATGTTATGGAGATGATAAGTCCTTTGTTTGTGGAATAGCATATTTAGAAAAAATGCCAGTTACAATAATAGCAGAGCAAAAAGGAAAAACAACTAAAGAAAATATGCAAAGAAATTTTGGAATGCCAAACCCAGAAGGATATAGAAAAGCTGTTAGATTAATGAAACAGGCAGAAAAATTTAATAGGCCAGTTATTACTTTTATAGATACACCAGGAGCATACCCAGGAATGGGAGCAGAAGAACGTGGCCAAGGAGAAGCAATTGCAAGAAGCATGTTTGAAATGTCAAAACTAAAAGTACCAATTATTGCAGTTGTAATAGGTGAAGGCTCTAGTGGTGGTGCACTTGCAATATGCGTAGCAGATAAAATATTAATGCTAGAAAACGCAATATATAGTATTTTATCTCCCGAAGGTTTTGCAAGTATATTATATAAAGATTCAAGCAAATGCCAAGAAGTAGCAGATAAAATGAAATTAACTTCTTATGATTTACAAAATTTTGGCATTATAGATGAACTTATAAAAGAACCAAAAGTTGGAATAGAAAATGACTTTGAAAGTGTAACTGCAAAAATAAAAACAATACTAGTTAAACAAATACAAGATATACAAAAATTAACTACTTCAGAAATGTTAGAAAAAAGATATGAAAAATATAGAAATATGTAAATGGAGGGTGAAATATTAAATGATTTTAGAAGGAAAAACAATTTTAATTATGGGAATTAGGAACAAGTGGAGCATAGCATGGGGAGTAGCAGTTTCTGCACATGAAAATGGAGCAAAAGTTATATTTACACATCATCCGGCAGAAAAAGAAGAAAAAATAAAAGAGCTAATATCAGAGCTTCCAGGGGCAAAATCATATAGCTGTGATGTATCAAGTGATGAAGAAATAAGAAAATGTTTTGAAACAATAAAAAAAGAGCAGGGAAATATAGATGGAATATTACATAGCATTGCACATGCAAACACTGAAGATTTAAGAAATGACTTTATTTTTACATCAAGAGAGGGCTTTAGCCATGCAAATGATGTGAGCGCATATTCATTAGTAGCAATTACTAGAATAGCAAAAGAAGTAAATATGTTAAATGAAAGAGCAAGCATTGTTGCACTTACATACTTTGGAGCAGAAAAGGTTGTTGAAGGCTATAATTTAATGGGGGTTGCAAAAGCAGCATTAGAAACCAGTATAAAATATTTAGCAAAAGATATTGGAAAAGAAAAAATGCGTATTAATGCTATTTCAGCAGGACCAATAAAAACATTATCAGCAAAGGGAATTAAAGATTTTGGTACAATACTAGATGTAGTAGAAAAAAGAGCACCATTACATGAAAATGTAACAACAAAGCAAGTAGGAGATGTAGCAAGCTTTTTATTTAGTAGTTTATCATCAGCAGTAACCGGTGAAATAATACATGTAGACAATGGATTTTCTATTATAGGAGTTTAAATTTATAAAAGGAAGTAATTTATTATTGATAATTACTTCCTTTTGTATTAATATATAGTTATTAAGGAGGGTAAATATATGTTAAATAATATAGAAGTTATATGCCATAGTAGCATAGTTATTAATAAAGAAAAAGTAATTTATGTGGATCCTTTTAGAATAGATAAAAACTATAATAATGCAGACATTATTTTTATAACACATGACCATTATGACCATTATTCACCAGAAGATATAAATAAAGTAAAAAAAGAAAATACTATAATTGTAGCTCCAAAAACATTATTAAGAGAAGTATCAAGTTTAAGAATGGAGCATGTTATAGTAACTCCAAATGAAACCTACAAAGTAGATAATATTTTATTTGAAACAGTTCCAGCATATAACATAAATAAAAAATTCCATCCAAAAGAAAACGAATGGGTTGGTTATATAATAATAATAGGGGAAAACAGGTACTACATATCAGGAGACACAGACATTACACCTGATAATAAAAAAGTAAAATGTGATGTTGCTTTTCTTCCTATTGGAGGAACATACACCATGAACTATAAAGAAGCTGCAGATTTAGCAAATACCATAAAGCCTAAAATAGTAGTGCCAATACATTATGGCAGTATTGTAGGAACCAAACAAGATGCCATAAATTTTTCAAAACTAATTATGCCTAATATAGAGTGTAAAATTTTAATGAAATAATTAAAAAGGAGAGCAAATAAAAATATGCAAAATGAATTTTCAAGAACAGAATTATTAATTGGCAATAAAGCACTAGAAAAATTACACAAATCAAAAGTAGCTATATTTGGAATTGGCGGAGTAGGGTCTTATGTAGTAGAAGCTTTAGTAAGAGCTGGCATAGAAAATTTTGTATTAGTAGATAATGATGTAGTAAGCATATCTAACTTAAATAGGCAGATAATTGCAACTACCAAAACACTTGAAAAACCAAAAGTAGAAGTAGCAAAGCAAAGAATATTAGAAATAAACCCAAATGCAAAGGTGCAAATTTACCAAGAGTTTTTTATGCCAGAAAGTATAGACCTAGTAGATGAAAGTGTAGACTATATAGTAGATGCAATAGATACAGTAACAGCTAAAATAGAATTAGTTATAAGGGCAAATAAATTAAATATCCCCATAATATCAAGTATGGGAACAGGAAATAAACTAGACCCGACAAAATTTGAGGTAACAGATATATATAAAACAAGTATATGCCCTTTGGCAAAAGTAATGAGAAAAGAGCTACGTACACGAGGAATAAAAAGCTTAAAAGTTGTATACTCAAAAGAAGAACCAATAAAAACAAAAAACTTGGAAGAAAACCGGTAAAGCTCATGTACCGGGGAGTATATCATTTGTACCATCAGTAGCTGGGCTAATTATAGCAAGCGAGGTTGTAAAAGATATTATAAATAAATAGGGTAATTTTAGTATTGATAAAAAAGTAAAAATTGGATATAATTATAAAAGCAAATAAGAGATATACATTTTAAACAAAATTTAAAAGAAAGAATATGTTAGTAAATAACATATTATGAGGAATTAAAATGGAAAAATCAAAAGTGTATTTTACAAGCAAAATCACACCGGAGAGCCTAATTAAAATTTATGAAAGCGTAGGAAAAAATTTAACTGGAAAAGTAGCCGTAAAAATATCAACAGGAGAGCCTGGTGGGCACAACTTTTTAAATCCAAATTTAATTAAAAATTTGGTGAACATGCTAAACGGAACAATTGTAGAATGTAATACTGCATATAGTGGAAGAAGAAATACTACCACGGAGCATTGGAAAGCAATTAAAGAACATGGCTTTACAGACATTGCAAATGTAGACATTATGGATGAAGAAGGTGACATGGCAATTCCAGTAAAAAACGGATTACATTTAAAAGAAAACTATGTTGGTGCACATTTAGCAAACTATGACTCAATGCTTATGCTATCACACTTTAAAGGTCATGCTATGGGTGGCTTTGGAGGAGCACTAAAAAATATGTCAATTGGAGTAGCATCATCAGCAGGAAAAGCTTGGATTCATACAGCAGGAAAAACAAGAGTGCCAGATGAATTATGGGCTAATTTACCAGAGCAAGATCACTTTTTAGAGTCTATGGCAGAAGCAGATGAAGCGGTTATAGATTATATGAAAGGTAACATTGTATATATTAATGTAATAAACAATTTATCTATTGACTGTGACTGTGATAGTAACCCAGAAGCTCCATGTATGGCAGACATAGGAATAACAGCATCACTTGACCCAGTAGCGGTAGATAAGGCAAGTTTAGATTTAGTATATAATTCACAAGATGAAGGAAAACAAAGATTAATTAATAGAATTGAAGAAAAACATGGAATTCATACTGTAGAACATGCAGAAGAACTTGGCATTGGTACTACAAATTATGAACTAATTTCAATAGATTAAAAAAATAAGGCAATGGGAAACCCCATTGCCTTAAAAATATTTTATTCCTCATTGGTCATTTTCTCTAAATCTAAAAGTGCATTCCAACGTTTGTCAACTTCTTTTTGAAATTCTTCTATCATCCATTCATTTCCTGGAGCAAACATATGCTTAAACCTTTTTTGTGGTCTTAAAAATTCCTCAATTGGTAATTTATTAGCAGGTTTATATGTAATTTTGTATTTACCATCTACTACTTCATATAAAGGCCAATAACATGTTTCAACAGCTAATTTATTAATTTCCATTAACATATCTGTAGGGTAACCCCAACCTCTAGGGCAAGGTGATAATACATTTAAGAAACATGGACCTTCTGTATAAATTGCTTTTTCAGCCTTTTCATATAAATCTTTAAAATTTGCATAAGCAATAGTTTGTGCAACATAAGGTAAATGATGTGCTTCCATTACTTCTGTTAAGTCTTTTCTAGCTTGCATTTTACCAGGAATAACTTTACCAGCAGGTGATGTGGTAGTATCTGCAAATTTAGGTGTTGCAGAAGAACGCTGAATACCAGTATTCATATATGCACCATTATCATAACAAACATAAACCATGTCATGACCTCTTTCCATAGCTCCTGAAAGTGCTTGAATACCAATATCATAAGTTCCACCATCTCCACCAAAAGTAATAAACTTGGTAGTTTTATCTCCTGGTAATTTTCCTTGCCTTTTCAAAGACTTGTACGCAGCTTCAACACCAGAACATGTAGAAGCGGCGTTCTCAAATGCAGTATGTATAAAAGAGTCCTTCCAAGCTGTGTATGGATATATAAAAGTAGAAACCTCCATACAACCAGTAGCATTGCTAATAACAGCATGGTCCTCTGGCTTTAAAGCTCTTAAAACCATTCTTGCAATAGGTGGAGCACCACAACCAGCACACATTCTATGACCTGCGGTAAATCTAGATGGCTTATTTGCCATTACTTCTTTTAAATTATATGCCATTTTTCATTTCTCCTTTCTATTTTCTTAAGCCTACATAACGATAAGGGTTATCTATATTTCCAGTTTTAGCTACTTCTTGCAAATAGTTATATATTTCTTCAATATCTTTAGCAGTAGTATCTCTACCACCTATACCATATACATAACTAACAGTAGGTACTTGCTTTTTAGCAGTATACATACCAGATACAACATCTTCAAATAAAGCACCACCGGCACCATTTAAAGAATCTGCCTTATCCATAACAGCTAATGCTTTTAAATTACCTAAAGCTTGTGCTAATTCTTCTGCAGGAAATGGTCTAAACATACGTACTTTAACCATACCAGCTTTAACGCCATTTTCTCTTAAACTATCAACAACTGTTTTTGTTGTTCCTGCTGTAGAATTCATACAAACAATTCCAATTTCAGCATCTTCCATTTTATACTCTTCAAAGAAAGAATATTTTCTACCAGTCATTTTTTCAAAATCTTCTGCTACTTCTTTAATTACTTTTTTAGCATTTCTCATAGCCTCTGCTTGTTGATACTTGTGTTCAAATAAATAAGTTTGAACATCAAGTGGACCAATTGCAATTGGCTCTTTATCATTTAATAAATAATGTTCAGGCTTATATGTACCTACAAACTCTTTTACTTTATCATCTTCAATAAGCTCTATGTTTTCAATAGAATGAGATGTAATAAAACCATCTTGGCATACCATTAAAGGAAGCAATACATCTTTATTTTCTGCAATGCGGTGAGCCATAATTAAGTTATCATAAGCTTCTTGATTATTCTCTGAAAATAGCATAATCCAACCACTATCACGTACACCCATTGCATCAGAATGATCATTATGAATATTTAATGGTCCAGAAACTGCACGGTTTACTAAACTCATTACAATTGGAAGCCTTAAGCTAGAAGCAATATAAATCATTTCCCACATATAAGATAATCCATTTGCAGAAGTTGCAGTCATAGCTCTTGCTCCTGCTGCCTCTGCACCAACACAAGCACTCATTGCACTATGTTCACTTTCTACAGCCACAAATTCAGTATCAACAGTTCCGTTACTAACAAAAGTAGAAAAATATTGTGGTATTTCTGTAGAAGGCGTAATAGGAAATGCAGCAACAACATCAGGGTTAATTTGTTTCATTGCAATAGCTGCAGCTTCATTTCCACTTAATCTTTCTCTAATTCCCATATTTAATTACCTCCTTCATCTACCATTTCAATTGCTTTAAAAGGGCATACTTTTGCGCATACTCCACATCCTTTGCAATAATCAAAATCAAAATCTTCACGTTTACCTTCTTTATTTACAGGTATAGCGTCTTCTGGGCAAACTGGAAAGCATAGCCCACATTGAGTACATTTTTCACTTAAATATACAGGTCTAACACTTCTCCAGTCACCAGTTTTAAATTCTAATGCATTTCCTGCCTCATAAATGTTGCCACCAATTGTCATTTTAGATGCAGGTGTATTTTTATCAATTTGTGTTGACATTTTTTATCTCCTTCCTAACTACCAATTTTAAAATTAGCAGTTAATTAATTTCTTCTAATGCAAGCTCTAATGCTTTCATATTTCCCTCTATAACCTCTGGTTTTTTAGCAAATTTATGTGCAAAAGAACCCTTCATATCCTCTAAAAATTGTTTTTCATCCATAATGCCAGAAACTTTAACAATAGCAGCAAGCATTGGAGTATTTGGAAAATACTTTCCAAGTGCTTCTATGGATATTCTTCTAGCATCAATAGTATAAATTTTTCCTTTGTAATTAGATAAAATATTTTGAATTTCATCTTTACTCTTTGTAGTATTAATAACAATAGCGCCGTCTTCTTTTAATCCAGCGGTTACATCTACTGCTTCAAGTAAGGTATCATCAACAACTACAACATAGTCAGGTTCATAAATATTACTATGGATACGAATTGGGCTGTTGCTAATACGGTTATATGCAGTAATAGGTGCACCCATTCTTTCTGGACCATATTCAGGAAAACCTTGAATATATTTTCCAGTATTAAAAGCAGCGTCTGCTAATAAAAGTGAAGCGGTTTTTGCACCTTGGCCACCTCTACCATGCCATCTAATTTCAATTAAATCTTTCATGAATAAGCTGTTACCTCCTTTAAATTTATTCAAACTTATTTTATTCTTAAATATTAGCAATGTCAAGGCATATAAATAATAAGTTTTAGATAATATTTCATTGTTAAAAAAACAATAAAATGGTATAATAATTATATGAAAGGATTCTCTTAAAATGTTAAGTATTAGTGAAATAGCAGAAAAAATAAAAAACGAAGGTGGCACTCTATATTTAGTAGGTGGCGCCATACGAAATAAATATTTACATCTTCCTATTACAGATGAAGACTATTGTATAACAGGTTTATCTAAAGAAAAATTTAAAATGCTTTTTCCAGAAGCAAAGCTGCAAGGAAAAGATTTTCCTGTATTTATACTTAACAATAAAGAATTTGCACTTGCCAGAAAAGAAAGAAAAAGCGGAGTAGGTCACAAAGCTTTTCAATTTTTTGCAGACGAAAGTGTTACTATTGAGCAAGACCTAGCAAGAAGGGATGTAACAATAAATAGCATAGCACAAAACGTACTAACAGGCGAAATAATAGACCCGTTTGGCGGAATAGAAGACATAAAAATAGGTTGCTTAAGAAAAACTACAAATGCATTTAAAGAAGACCCTTTAAGGGTATATAGAGTTGCAAGGTTCTCCGCAGTACTTGGCTTTAAAGTAGAGCAAAACACTTTAAAAGAAATGAAACTATTAAAAGATGAATTAGCTACATTATCTAAAGAAAGAGTATTTGTAGAATTTAAAAAAGCATTAGCAAGCAATAACCCATCTAACTTTTTTAATGTTTTAAAAGATGCACAAGTGTTAGATGTACATTTTAAAGAAATAGCAAATTTAATAGGAAAAGTGCAACCTATAAAGTGGCACCCAGAAGGAGATAGCTATAACCATACTATGATAGCAGTAGATAATAGCACAAAATTAACAAATAATTTATCTATTAGGTTTAGCTGTTTAGTACATGATTTAGGAAAATCAGAGACACCAAAAGAAATTTTACCACATCATTATGGGCATGACGAAAGAGGTGTAAAATTAGTAAACACACTTGCAAATAGAATAGCTATTCCAATATCTTGGGCTAAATGCGGAAAAATAGCAGCAAAGTGGCACATGAAAGCAGGTATTTTTGAAGAAATGTCCGCAAGTAAAAAGGTAGAACTAATTGAACATGTTGCTAATTCCATGCTTGGTTTAGAAGGCTTAAAAATAGTAGTTGCATGTGATAAATCAAGAAGTAACTTGAAAAGTACTTTAAATTCAATTACTTTTGATAAAATTGGAAAAGAATGTTTAAGCAAAATTAATGGAGAATTTATTAAAAATAAATATCCAAAAATAGAAGGAGAGCAATTTGGAAAAAAATTGCACGAAGAAAGAGTAAAATGGATAAAATCAATTGACAATAAATAACTTTTAAATTATTATATAATTATAAAAAAGAAAGAATATGCATAAAGCATATTAGATGAGGAAATAACAAATGAGAAATTGGTTAAACAATGAAAAAGGTTCAATGACTGTTTATTCAATAGTAACTATTTTAAGTTTCATATTTATTATAAGTGCATTATTTATGGGTTCAGCATCTGTAAGAAAAAGTCAATTAAAAACAATGCCAAAAATAAAAGAGGTTTATGAGCAAGATTTAGAATATAAGTATGGTATTTATAATCAAATGACTACAGAGTTTAGTTACAGCATAATAAATAATGGAAATATAAAATATTATGCTACTTTAAAAAGCGCGTATGATGATGTTATAAATAATGGCAAAGATAATAGCGGAGGAACAATATTTTTACAAAAAAATGTAACAGAAGATACGACAGGGTTACAAATGAATAAAACAGTAACAATAGATTTACAGTCAAATACAATGCAAATAAATAAAACAATAAATGTAACAGCTGGAACATTAACAATAAGAGGTACAGGTACTATTAAGAGTGCAGATGGTTCTACAAAAACTTTTAATCAAAATGGTGGAAAAGTTAATGTTGTAGGCGGAGCACGTTTACAGCCAAGCCTATAAACCATATCTTACTATGCTCTAAATTTAAAACTATTTTATTGTATAGTATTACTAATGCAGTTAATGAAGAAATAAAAATATTACTATGAATTTAAGTAATTTGATAGGTAAAAAACACAAAAAATTTTCTTTAAGGTATATACTTAAAGAAAATTTTTATATGTTTATGATAGCAATAAAAGCCTACAATGTCAAGGAAAAATACCAAAGTTTTATATAAATTTTTTGAAAAATATTTTTAAAAATTCCTCATTTTTTGAACTTTAAAAAATGCTTGTAATTAGGCAGTGTAGCTTATTACAAGCATTTTTGCATTTTCTTTAAGTATATACCTTAAAGAAAAGTTGCAAAGGAGGAAAAAGTGTTGAAAAACAAAGGAATAACGCTAATTGCATTAGTAGTAACCATAGTAGTTTTATTAATATTAGCAGGAGTAAGTATAACAGCAGTATTTGGAGATAATGGAATAATAAGCGGAGCACAAAAGGCAAAAGAAAAAACAGATGAATCTATAAAACAAGAGCAAGAGGCTGTAGGAAAACTAGTTAATCAATTAGAAGAGTTTGAAAGAGAAAGTTTGCCAGATACAGTAAAAGAAGCAATACAAAAAGGAACAATATTTACGGTAAATAAGCAAATAAAAGATGAAAGTGGAAAAACAATGACAGTGCCAAAGGGGTTTAAAGTAAAAGAAGAAGAACTAATAGAAAATGGAGTAGTAATAGCAGATAGAGAAGGAAACGAATTTGTGTGGGTACCTTGTGAAGATGGTAATTACAAAAAACATGAATATAATAATGAAAATACTAATGATATAAACAATAATGTAGAAGATAAAAGTGAAAGTGGAGAAGCTGATGCTGGATGGAACACATGGTATTATAGGGCATATAGTGACTGGAAAGAAGAAGCAGATGAAACAGAAAATGAAAAAAGTGTAGAAGAAAATAAAGGATTTTATATAGGAAGATATGAAGCAGGAGTACCAAGTAATGCAGATTTTTATGTAGATGCTTCAAGTGATAATAAAACATATCAAGAAAGTAAAAATAATATAGGTACTAATTTAAAACCAGTAAGTAAAAAGGGGGTACAAGCGTGGAATTTAATAAGTCAACCAAATGCATTAGAGGTATCAGGAAGAATGTATAGTGGAGATAATTACGGAGTAAGAAGCCAATTAATAGATGGAACGGCGTGGGATACAGTTGTAACATGGATGTCAAAAGAGTACGAAGGAATAGAAAAAGATAGTACAAAACATGGAAACTATAAAAATAGTACTGGAGAAAATCAAATAACAGAAGATAATTGCTTATGGGCAGAACACTTAAGAAAAAATGAAGGTAAAGCAGATAGTGGCTGGTGTACAGGAAAAAGTTATCAATATAGAACATTCACGTCTGGATATACCAAAAACTGGACTGATGCAACTAGCGATGCAAATAGTAAATATTATAATTATGTCAACGATACAAAATGCACATATAATCATTATGTAGAAATAGCAACTGGAGCAAGTGACAATACAAAATTAAAAAATATATATGACATGGCAGGAAATATGTACGAGTGGACAACAGAGTATGGATATCGTAATGGAAAAACCAGCGGTACGAAATACGCTGTTCTTCGTGGTGGCAGTTTTTACCGCGACCGGTTTTGAAGATCCAATCTCAACCCGCCGTTGCGCTGACAAGGCTGATAGCAAGGATATTCCTAGCTTCGGTTTCCGTGTTGTACTTTATGTAAAGTAGGAAGTGAGGCTACAAAATAATAAGAACCATATTCTTTACAAGAAATATGGTTCTTTTATAATCTTACTCTACAGTAACTGATTTAGCTAAATTCCTTGGCTTATCTACATCTAGCCCTTTATTTTTAGCAATATAATATGCAAATAATTGTAAAGGCACAACCGAAAGAATAGGGGAAACTAAAGGGTTAATTTCCGGTATATTTATAATATAATTAAAGTTACTATTGCTTAATTTTTGGTTTGTAATAATTAAAGTTTTAGCACCTCTTGAAACTACCTCTTGAAGGTTACTAATTGACTTTTCTACTAAATCAGGGTTTGTTAAAATGCCAATTACAGTAACACCATTTTCAATTAATGCAATAGGACCATGCTTTAATTCACCTGCTGCATATGCTTCTGAATGAATGTAAGAAATTTCTTTTAGCTTTAAAGAACCCTCCATTGCAACATTATAATCACAGCCTCTTCCTAAAAAGTACATATCATGTTCAGTGTAAATTTTATCTGCAAACTTTTGAATTTGTTCAGTTTCAGCAAGCACTGATTCTAATTTAGTAGGCAAATCTAAAATATCTGCCTTTAAGCTTTCAGTAGTAGCCACATCACTTCTACCTAAATTTTCAGTTAAATATATTGCAAAAATTACTAATAACACTATTTGAGATGTATAAGCTTTTGTAGAAGCTACAGCTATTTCTGGACCTGCATGTGTATAAATTGTATAATCTGCCTCACGTGTTATTGAACTTCCAATTACATTAGAAACAGCTAATGTTTTTGCACCTTTGCTTTTGGCAAGTTTAAGTGCTGCTATTGTGTCTGCTGTTTCGCCAGACTGACTTATATATATACAAAATGTTTTATCATCAATTATAGGGTTCCTATAACGAAATTCAGAAGCAATATCAACCTCTGTAGGGATATGGCAAAGTTTTTCAATAGCATTTTTTCCAATTAAACCAGCATGCATAGCAGTACCACATGCAACAATATAAATTTTATTAATGCTTTGTAAATATTCTTTGCTTAAGTTAATATCATCAAAAGAACATTTTTCACCTAATTTAAATCTAGAACCAATTGTTTCACGAATTGAATTTGGTTGCTCATATATTTCTTTTAACATGTAGTCTTCAAAACCATTTTTTTCAGCAGCTGTTGCATCCCACTCAATATTTTTTATTGCCTTGCTACGGCTTGATAAGGTGTTATCAAAAAATTTAATATGATCTTTATAAATTACAGCATACTCATAGTCATCTAATAAATAAAAATCTTTTGTATAAGGTAAAATAGCTGGTATATCAGATGCAATAAAATTTTCTTCTTTTGTGGTTCCTATTACCAATGGGCTATCTTTTCTAACTACAATTACTCTGTCAGGGTATAATTTAGATATAACTTCAATTGCATAGCTACCCTTTAAATCATCAACAGCAGACTTTACTGCTCTTAAAAATTTATCTTCATCAGAAATTCCATTTGTATAATAATAGTGAATTAAATTAGGAATTACCTCTGTATCTGTTTGAGAAAGAAAACTATATCCCTTGCTAGTTAAAAATTCTCTTAATTCATGATAATTTTCAATAATACCATTATGTACAACAGCAAATTGTTTGCTATTATCTAAATGAGGGTGAGAGTTTTCCCTTGATGGTTTTCCATGAGTTGCCCATCTAGTATGAGCAATTCCAATTGAAGAATTTAAGTTTTCTATTTCTGGCATTTGTTTTAAATTTGCAACTCTACCTTTATCTTTTAATACTGAAAGTTCGTTATTTTCAATTACTGCAATACCTGCAGAATCATATCCTCTATATTCTAGGCTTAATAAACCATTTATTAAAACAGGAGTAGCTTTTTTGCTACCCACATAACCTACAATTCCACACATAAAATAAATACCTCCTTATTTTGTATTATAATACTATAAAAAATAAAATGTGTCAAAAAATTGTAAAAGTTAAGTATTTGTGCTAAAATTATAGTGTAAGAAAAAGAAAGAGGGGCTATAACTATTGTTTGATATAGAACAAGAACTAAAAAAATTACCTAACAAACCCGGCGTATATATTATGCGTGACAAAAACAATAATATTATTTATGTTGGTAAAGCTATTTCGCTTAAAAATAGGGTTAGGCAATATTTTAGAAAAACAAATAAAACTAAAAGAATACAAAACATGGTAGCTTTAATTGACCATTTTGAATATATAGTTACAGACAATGAATCAGAAGCCTTAATATTAGAATGTAATTTAATAAAGCAAAACATGCCAAAGTTTAATGTTTTATTAAAGGATGATAAAACATATCCATATATTAAAATAAATGTTAAAGCAGATTTTCCAGACGTATATATAACTAGAAAAGTATTAAATGATAAAGCAAGGTATTTTGGACCTTATGCTAGTAGTGGCAGTGCAAAAGAAATGATAGACTTTGTTAAGGAAAAATTTCAAATTAGGCATTGCAAAAATTTTAAATATAAAAATAGGGCATGTTTAAATTATCATATAAAAAAATGTAGTGGACCTTGTATAGGTAAAATTTCTAAAGAAGAGTATAGAAAAAGAATTAATCAAATTATTAGTTTATTAGAGGGAAACACAGCACCAGTTATAAAGGAGCTAATGCAGGAAATAAAAGAAGCATCCGAAAGCTTAAATTTTGAAAAAGCAGCAGAAGTTAGGGACAAAATGCTTGCAATTCAAAAAGTTACAGAAGAAAAACAAAAAGTTTCAAATTTATCAGAATTTGATATTGATGTTATAGGTATTGCAAAAAGTGCACTACAGGTTTGTGTAGAGGTGTTTTTAATTCGTGGTAGAAAAATGGTAGAAAGGCACCATTATTTTCTTGAGGATTTGCAAGATGAAAGTAACAGTGAAATTATTTCAAGCTTTATTAAGCAATATTATATAAATAATATGTTAATTCCAAACAAAATAATGATAAAAGAGCAAATAGAAGACAAAGAGTTAATAGAAAACTGGCTTTCTTTGCAGGCTGACAAAAAAGTAGAAATTAAAATACCACAAAAGGGCGAAAAATTAAGATTAGTAGAAATGGCAGAAAATAACGCACAAATTACCCTAAAAAATAAAGAGGGAGAAAAATATAGCACTATAAAAGAGCTAAAAGAGGTTTTACATTTAGATAAAATGCCAAGAAAAATAGAAGGCTACGATATTTCTAATTTATCTGGTGAATATATTGTTTCTGGTATGTGTGTTTTAAAAGATGGAGAAATAAACAAAAGCTTATCTCGTAAATTTAAAATAAAAAGTGTACTTGACCAAGATGACCCAAAGTGTATGTGGGAGGTTATAAAAAGAAGGTTACGCCATTCTATAGAAAATGAAAATGCAGGTTTTGGAACCTTGCCAGATGTTATTTTTGTTGATGGTGGAATTACACAAATACATGCAGCAAAACAAGCAATAGCAGAACTTAATTTATCTATTCCAGTTTATGGAATGGTTAAAGACGGAAAGCATCGTACAAGGGCATTAATAGATGAAAATAAAAATGAAATTAAAATATCAGAAAACCTTATGAATAAAATAACAGCTTTTCAAGACTGTATACATGATACTGCAATTTCATATCATAGAAAATTAAGAGATAAACAAATAACAAATTCTGTACTAAATAAAATTGATGGTATAGGCGAGGCAAGGAAAAATGCACTTCTAAAAAAATTTGGTACTATTAGCAATATAAAAAAGGCTAGTATTAATGAAATAGCACAAATCCCGGGAATAAATACACAACTTGCTCAAAAAATAAAAGATATGCTCGAAACAACATAAAATTTGTAATACGATTTTTATCATAATATTTAAACCTTAAGCATATATTTTTAAAAGAATATATATTTAGGGGGATTTTATGGAGTATACAAAAGATTTAATTTTAAATACTGGCTATAAGGAGATTAGGCATAAGGTAAAAAAAGCAAAAGGGTTTTGGACAAGCTATACTTTGGAAAAAATAAAAAAGCACAAGTTGTTAGCTATTAGCCTAGCAAGTATAGCAACATTTATAGCAATAGATATAATGTTATTAATAAATTTTGCAAAATTATTAGGAATAAGTTAAGAAAGGATGCTAGAAAATTGCTAGCAAAAAGTAGAAATGGAAATAGCAAATAATTGGAAAGATTACGAAATATTAGACATGGCAGATGGAATAAAATTAGAAAGATGGAAAGATATTATTTTATCAAGACCTGACCCACAAATTATTTGGAAAGAAAAAAGTTTTCCAGAAAAATGGAAAAAGGTATATGCAAGTTATCATAGAAGCTCTTCAGGTGGAGGAGCATGGAAGTATGAAAAGCAAATACCTAAAGTTTGGCAGGTTAAGTATAAAGATTTAACTTTTTTAGTTAAGCCAATGGGTTTTAAACACACTGGCTTATTTCCGGAGCAAGCAGTTAACTGGGACTGGATGATTAATTTAATAAAACAAAGTAATAGAAAAATAAAGGTATTAAATTTATTTGCATATACAGGTGGTGCAACAGTAGCATGCAGTTATGCAGGTGCAGAGGTTTGCCATGTAGATAGTTCAAAAGGCATGGTAACTTGGGCAAAAGAAAACTTGCAAGCATCTGGGCTTGAAAATAATCCAGTTAGGTTTATTGTAGATGATGTTTTTAAGTTTGTAAATCGTGAAATACGTAGGGGCAATAAATATGATGCAATTATTATGGATCCTCCATCATATGGTAGGGGTACAAATGGAGAGGTTTGGAAGTTTGAAGAAAATTTAATAGACTTAATACAGCTTTGCTCTAGGGTGCTTTCAAATAATCCATTATTCTTTTTAATTAATTCATATACAACTGGAATTTCTAGCACGGTATTAGAAAACATATTAAAATTAACCATTAATAAAATGTACCAAGGTAAAGTAACAAGTGGAGAAGTAGGGCTACCTATGACAAATTCAGAGTTAATTTTACCATGTGGCATTTATGGACGTTGGTGTAATAAATAGGAGCAAAAAATGGATGAATTAAGAGTAATATATGAAGATAATCATATAATTGTAGTAGAAAAGCCAGTAAATATTCCATCACAGTCAGATAAAACAGGCGATATAGATATGCTTACTATAATAAAGGATTATTTAAGGAAAAAGTACAATAAGCCAGGAAATGTATATTTAGGTTTAGTACATAGGCTAGATAGACCTGTTGGAGGTGTAATGGTTTTTGCTAAAACATCAAAGGCGGCATCTAGGTTAAGTGATGAGGTAAGAGAAAAAAGGTTTCAAAAAACATATTTGGTTGTGGCAAATGGCAAAATGGAAAAGCAAAGTGATACTTTGCAGGATTATTTACTAAAAAATGAAAAGAATAATATAAGCAAAGTTGTAAAGGAAGGCACAAAAAACAGTAAGCTTGCTATATTAGATTATGAGGTTTTAAAATACGAACAAGAAATTAATTTATCTGTTTTAAAAATAAACTTGCATACTGGTAGGCATCATCAAATAAGGGTGCAACTTTCTAGTAGAAATCATAGTATTTATGGTGATCAAAAATATAATGGAAGGGGTCACGGAAAGCAAATAGCACTTTGGGCATACAAGCTTAAACTATATCACCCTATTACAAACGAACTTATGACATTTTATTCTGTTCCAAAATATATTGGTAGTTGGAAAATATTAGAGGGGTTAAATTTAGAAAATAATTAATAAAAAAATTTGTAAGATGTCAATATACTATTTATTAGTATATTGGCAGTTTTTTATTGTATAGGAACTTGCTATATAATGAGGTTAAGGTAGTTTAAATGGTGCATATTTGCAAAGCTACTTTTCTTATTTGGATTTTTTATAAAATGGTTATATTAATATATAAAACAAAAAAAGACAAATTTCGTAAATATATTTGCACATTTTATATAAAAAAACATTTTTCTAATAAATTTAAAAGTAAAATTAATTTATCAAAAGTTTGAGGTAAAAAATGATTGATAAATTATGTAACTTTATAACAAGAAAAATTAAAGAAAATGTAGAAGATATAGATGAAGAAAAGGAACTTGTAATTAATTTTGGAGTAAACTTAATTTTTGGAGAATTACCTAAAATTATTTTATTATTCATAATAGGTTTTGTGTTTGGAGTGGGATTATATACAATAGTATTCTTTTTCTTATTAGCACCATATCGTAGCTTTACAGGTGGTTTTCATTTAAAAACTCATTTAGGTTGTATGGTAACAACAAGTATTTTATATTTAGGACCAGTTTTCCTTGCCAAATATATTACAATTTCACAAAATTACATTTTATATATAATGGCTAGTATTATAGCAATATTTAGCATATTTGTAATTTATAAATATGCACCAGCAGATACAGAAAACATACCTATTTTAAGCAAAAAAGAAAGGAAGTCAAAAAAAATAAAAGCATATATTTCACTTGCTATTTTACTTGTTATTATTTTATTTTTACCAAATAAAATGTTTTCTTATATATTAATTTATGGAATATTCTTACAGAATTTAACAGTTTTACCTATTGCATATAAATTAACAAACAATAAACATGGTTACGAAGTATACACAGAAGAAACAGTTTAATAATGCATTTGCCGGCAATGCTTATTATAAAATTTTTATTTAAGGGGGAATACAAATGTTAAAATTATTAGCTAAAGTAGCTGAAAAATACGCAAAATCTACAAATACTGCATGCATTATTGCAGGACTTATTCATCAACCAAAAATGCCTGCATCTTTAATAAAAAAAGATTAGTTAAAAACAAAATATAAAATATAAATATTTCCTTAAAACATAAAAACGACAATTAAAGAAGAGTAGCTTTTCGTTATAAAAAGTTACTCTTCTTTATAAAAATTAATAATATATTTCAAATTGCTGTATAAAATATTCATCATTTTTAGTAGTAAATAAATTTAAGTTATTATTTTTCTTTAAAAGTTGCCTTACTTCCCATAAGCCAAGTCCACTATTGGTTTTATCAGATTTAGTAGAAAAATCTTTTTCAAAAATTCGGTCTATGTTAATGTCTTTATTAGCATATGTATTTTCAATTACCATTACTAAACGATTTCTTGTTTCTTCTTTTTTAAAACTAACATGAACAATTTTATCAGTACATTCAGATGCAGCTTCAATTGCATTATCCAACAAAATTCCAAGTATTCTGGTAAATTCATAAATTTTCATGTGGTTTTCAATTTCATTTAAATCAATAAAAATACCTAAATTAATTTGTACACCAATTTCATCTGCCCTATGATATTTGTTAGCCATTATATTATAAATAGCAGCATTATTAACAACAGTAGGGTTTAGTGCAGTTAAGTTATTTACACGGTTACAGTCTTTTAAAAGTTGAGAGTAATATTTTTTTAAGCCGTCCATATTATTTGTTTCTATATAACCACCAATACCTTGCACTATATTATTAAAATCATGTTTAAACCCTCTCATACTATCATGAAGCAATATTAAAGTTTTATTATACAATTGAGCTTCTTCTAAATTTTGTGATGTTGTTTCTAATTTTGTTATGTTAAATAAACTATATATACTGATGAAAAAGTATGCAAGTAAGCTGACAATACTTATAATAGTTATAGTTATTGGCATTTTTTCATTATAAAAGAAAACAAGATAAAACTGTGTACCAATAGCTGTAATTCCAAGTAAAGCATTAAATACAAACAAAACTTTAGTTTTTGTATTCATGCTTTCTAATTTAATTTGAAATTTAATACGGAATTTGAAGTAATAAATAGCTTTATAAATCAGATAAACACATAAATATATACTCAACGAACAAGCAAATCTATATAACGGAACATATAATATTTGTATTTGAGATATTTGAAAGATTAATTGGTATAATTGTATCATAAGTAATTCCAAAATACTGCTTGTAGTAATCACAAGAAATTCTGAAAGCAACGATTTTATCCAACCAGCTTTTAAAACAAATTTTACCATAAATATAGTAAGAAAAATATTGCATGTGGTAGTATATGGATCTGGTACAAATAATCTATTTAAAATTGCAAGCAAGCTAATAGATATTACATAAATAATTTTATTCTTTTTAGGCGGATTAATTGATAACACGGTTGTAAATAATAACATATTTACAATTGCATCAATAAAAGAAAGAGGGAAATATGATATTCCTACTAATGTTTCGTTTTCAGTTGTTAGTGCCGTCCAAATGGTTTGAAATATTTCCATTATTAAATACCTCCATAAATTTATTTTTATATTTAGGTCCAATATAACATCTGTTACTTTCGTTATTATTTAATAAAATAGTATTGTTACTCATATTTACATCTGTAACCTTTTGTACATTAACAATATATGATTTATGACACTGAACAAATTGATTAGGAAGTTGAGGAAGGATTTTTCTAAATGAACTATAAGTTTCATAAGTTCTTGTGTCAGTGTGAAAAATTACTTTTACTCCTTCTTTTTGAATGTATTGGATACTATCTTGTTTAATAATAGTTTTGTTATTATCTAGCCTAACAAAGTTACATCTAGACCCTGATACATCTTCAAATAATCTTGTGAGCGTGTCTTCAAGTCTTTCTGCAGTAATTGGTTTAGGTAAATAATCAAAAGTTTTATATCTATATGCCATTAATCCATATTCTAAATGACCAGTAGTAAATATGATATAAACGTTTTTATCTTTTTTACGAATCATATTTGCTAAATCAAGACCAGATATTTTAGATTTTAAATCAATATCTAATATAACAACATTTACTGTATTATTTCTAATGTAATTAACTAATTCATCAGGATGAGTTGTACTTAATACAATTTGTGCTTCAAATTTTTTATTTATAAAAATCGATTCTAACATTTTTTCTAATTTAGTAAGAACATTTTTATTATCATCACATAATACAAAATCTAACATTATTTTATCCTCCGTATTTTAGTTTTAATAAAATAAAATTTTACAAAAACGATGTAAAACTGTAATTTCTGCACAAAATAGAACTAAAATTATCGACAAAAAACAACAATATTACCCAGAAATTTCCAATTATTTATATAATATAATCAAAATAATTGTATTGTCAAGATATTTACAAGAAATATTTTGAGTAAAATTTAACTTAATAATTATCAATTACATATATTAATATTTTTTATTTTGCACAAAAGTAAAAGCAGGCTGTATTTATTAATTGCAATAAGTAATATTTTTTTATATGGTACATAAAATTTAAAAAGAATTATATGGGAAGGGAAGCTATTATGGATAAAAAAATTAAAATAACAAATGCAATATGTGTATTTTTAATGCTTTTCATATTTGCGTTTGCGGTTATAAAAACCAATAGACAAGAAAATGCTATACAAGTGAGTGCACAAGCAAGTAGTTTAAGTAATCAAAAAATAGGATGGGGAATTAAAAGGGTTGAAGACCATGCACAACCAGATTTAGGCGCAAAAAACAAACAAATATTAGATCAATATGATGGAATAGCTATGGGAAATGCTAACAAAAGTTATGTATATTTAACTTTTGATGAAGGATATGAAGCAGGATATACTCCTAAAATATTAGAAGTTCTTAAGCAAAACAATGTAAAAGCATGTTTTTTTATTACTGCTCATTTTTTAAATACACAACCAGAGTTAGTAAAGAAAATGATCGATGAAGGGCATATTGTAGGAAATCATATTCCATTAACACTAATGACACTAATTTGAAAATATAATAAAGGATAGATAAATAATATAGTAAATTATTTTTGATACTTTAATTTAAAAGTATAGTAATTTTTAATAAATTATGGTATACTAAAAACATAGGTTAAGGAGAGAGGTAAAAGATAGAAAAATTATTTTGAAGAGCAAGAAATTAAATTTTATTGCTAAAATAAGTCGTGAGGAGTGAAAATACTAAATATGGATATAACAATAGAAGTACAAGATTATGTATTAAATGTTAGAGCAGCAGCAGTAATAGTTCATAATAATAAAGTATTGGTTCATAAAAATATAAATTCAGACCATTATGCTTTAATGGGAGGGAGAGTAGAATTAGGAGAAGATTCGATAACTACTATAAAAAGAGAAATAAAGGAAGAAATAGGAAAAGAAATTGAAATAATAGATTATATATCAACAGTAGAAAATTTCTTTGTAATGAAAGGAAAGAAATACCACGAAATAGAATTTGTATATTTAGCTGAATTTAAAGAAGAAAAAGATAAATTAATACAAGATACAATAAAAAATATAGAAGGAAAAGATTACTTACAATATGAATGGATAGAAAAAAACAAGATAGATCAAATTCCATTAATGCCAGCAAAAATACAAGCAGTTTTAAAAGAAGGAAAATATCCTGTACATTTAATAAATAAAGATTAATTAAGTATATAAATAAAAAATAACTAAAGGAAATATAAAATCCAATAGTTATTTTTTTTGTTATATTTTTTTCTCTATTTCATATTATTAAATAAAATATTATGAGGAGGAAATAAAGTTGCAAAATAAAGTTTATGTAGAATATGGTATAGAAGATTTAAAGGAAATTTTGAAAGATATTTTAATAAAATGCATAGGAGAAAAATAATATGAAAAATAAAATATATAAAGTTGCTAAATATATGAGGTTATCTAGGGATGATGGAGATGATCGAGAAAGTGAAAGTATAGAAAATCAAAGGGATATTATTGATAATTACATTAATGAACATGATGATTTAGAAGAAGTAAAAGAATATGCAGATGATGGCTTTACGGGAACAAATTTTAACAGACCAGGTTTTATGGAGATGTTAAAAGATATTCAAGATGAAAAAATAAACTGCATTATAACCAAAGATTTATCGAGATTTGGACGAGATCATATCGATACAGGCTATTATTTAGAAAGATATTTTCCATCTAACTCAATAAGGTATATTGCAATTGGAGATAATGTAGATACTTTAAGACCTGATGGACTTCAATTTTTAACATTTAAATTAAGTTTTAACGATTATTATGCACAAGATATTTCAAATAAAATAAAAAGTGTGAAATTTAGAAAAATAGAAAAAGGGGAATTTCAAGGAGGAATAGCACCGTATGGTTATAAAAAGGATAAAACAACAAAAAATCATTTAATTATTGATGAATATGCAGCAGAAATTATAAAAGAAATATTTAACATGTATGTAAATAAAGGAATGTCACCACAAAAAATAGCAGATGAATTAAATAAAAGAGATATATTAGCACCGGCTATATATTTAAAAATACCAACTTTTATAAAAAGAGAAAGTAGTAATAGAGATGGCAAATATATATGGCACAGAACTCAAATAGGAAAAATATTAAAAAATGAAGTATATATTGGAAATGTGGTTGGTAGGAAATTTCAAAAAGTAAGTCATAAAATTGCCAAAGTGAGAACAACAAATCCAGAAGAATATATAATAGTGGAAAATATGCATGAACCAATTATAGATATGCAAACATGGAATAAAGCACAGGAAAAAATAAAAAATAAGCATGCTGTAAGAACAAGGAAATTTAATCATCCTCTTAAAGGTTTAATATTTTGCAAAGAATGCATGCGGAGTAGCAACATTAAGAACTAGAGTAGAAGAAAGAAAATCAGGCAAGGAATGGAGAGTAGATTATTTTATATGTTCTAATAAAAATAGTAATAGAAGAAATTGTAATAATAAGCAAATACGAGCAGATTATATAGAAGAACAAATAAAAAAAGAATTAATAAAAGAAATAGAAAAAGTTACATACTCAAGAGGAGAGTTAAAAGACATTTATAAAAATTCTCAAATAAAAGCAAAAGAAGAAATAGATAAATTAGAAAAGAAGCTAAAAATAAATAAGTTAGAATTAGAAAAAATTAATAATATGCTAGAAGAAATATATCAAGATAAAGTAAATAAAATAATTAGACAGGAGGATTTTGAAAAATTTTATTCTAAAAAAATCGAGGAAAAAACAAAAATTTCAAATGAAATAAAAATTTTGGAATATGAAATAAAAAAACAAAAAGAAGAGTTAGAAAAAGTGGATATAAATAAAATTCTAAAACAGATAAAAGAAATATTAAGTTTAAAAAACGTAACAAAAGAAATGTATGAAAAACTAATAGAGAAAATAGAATTTGATAGCGATAAAAATATATTCATAAAATTTAAGTTTGAAAGATGCATATAGTCGAAGCTAAAACTTTAAATTCAGTATTAGCTTAAAATTTAACTAATACTGGACTTAAGGAATAAGGAAATCATACTGTTAACCATAAATCTATGCCAGATATAACTAATGAACAAATTAACAAAGAGGTTATGGATTTACATACAGCAATTTATGAGAAATTTAGCTATGAAATGAAGTATATAAGACCGCCTAAAGGTGAATTTAGCCAAAGAACCATAGCATACACTAATACATTGGGATACAAAACAGTAATGTGGTCTGTTGCATACGATGACTGGGACGAAAACAAACAAGGAAGAGAAGAATATGGAAAGAAAAAGATATTAGATAATGTTCATAATGGTGCAGTTATTTTACTCCATGGAAATTCAAAAGATAATAGCAATATTTTAGATAGTTGTATTAAAGAAATTAAAAATATGGGTTATGAATTTAAAACACTTGATGAATTTGAAAAGTAAACTTAAATTTTATAAAAGGTGAGGAAGATAGCAAATGGCAAAAAGAAGGAGAGAAAATAAAATTCAAAATAAAGTAAATAAATTATTAGAAATGCCAGCAGAAATTTCTAGTAATATACCTAAAATAACAATACTTGGTTTTGAAAAAATGCTTATTGAAAACTACAAAGCAATTTTGGAGTATCAAGATTTTTATATTCGTATTAGTACATATATAGGAATTTTAAATATTAATGGCTATGAACTTAATTTAAATGAAATGACAACTGATGACCTTTTAATAACAGGCAAAATAGAAGGCGTTGACTTTGAAACTATAACAGAAGAATAAAAAGGGGGATTAAAATTGTACTTTAAAATATTACTAAATATTATTCTAGGATATGTTACTATTGAAGTAGAAGGTTACTTTATAGAGCGTTTTATGAATTATTGCAATAGTCAAAAGATATTTTTGTGGAATTTAAAAAGAACACATTCTACTAAAGTAATATTTAATATTGGTATAAAAGATTTTAAAAAATTAAAACCAATTGCTAAAAAAACAAAATGTAAAGTAAAAATGCAAAAAAAGAAGGGGATTCCTTTTTTTATGCATAAATATAAAAAAAGAAAAATATTTGTAATTTCCTTTTTGCTAATAATACTTTCAATTATAGCTTTATCTAATTTTATTTGGAATATTGAAATTACAGGAAATGAAACTATTGAAAAAGCTGAAATATTAAATCTTTTAAAAGAAAATAATTTTGAAATTGGTAAGTGTAAAATAGGAATGAAAACAAATGAAATAGTTCAGCAAATTCGATTAAAAAGAGCAGATATTGCTTGGATAGGTATACAAATAAATGGCACAAATGCAATAGTTAAAATTGTGGAAGCAGATGTAAAACCAGATATAATTAAGGAAGACGAATATTGTAATCTTGTTGCAACAAAAGATGGAATGATAACAAAAGTAACAGCTCAAAACGGCACACCCGTAGTAAAAGAAGGAGACATTGTTACGAAAGGTAGTATATTAGTAGGTGGTTGGCTAGAAGGAAAGTATACAGGAACGAGGTATGTGCACGCAAATGGCGAGGTTCAGGCTAAAGTTTGGTATTCTCAAAAAGCAAAAATAGAGCTAAATCAAGTGCAAAAAGCAAAAACTGGGCAGGAGGAAAATAAATATTCCGTAAAGATAAATAATTTTGAAATAAATTTATCGAAAAGGGTTTCAAAATTTAAAAAGTATGATACAATAGAAACAACAAAAAAATTAAAACTATTTTCTAATTTTTATTTACCAATTGAAATACATACCAAAACCTTTCAGGAGTATGAAGACAGGCAAATAACATATACTCAAGAGGAGGCAAAAAATATTGCAATAGAAGAAGCAACTAAAAAGTTAGATGAAATGGTGCAAAATAAAGAAGCAATTGTAAATAAAAATGTTAATGTTGAAAATGGTGCAGATTATATAGAGGTTGAAGTTATTTACGAAGTATTAGAAAACATTGAAGCAAAAGAAAAAATTGTATTTTGAAAGGAAGAAAAGCTATGGAAGAAAGAAGTTTAAGAGTATACCAAGAAAAGACATTTTTCTCAAAATTAACCAAAACTATTACAAAACTACTAATACCAACTAAAATCGGACTTAATGGAATGCTTATTTCTATTAAAAGAAATAATGCTCTAAAAGCTTATGAAGCATATATAAATAGCGAAAACTTAAATGATCAACAAAAACAAGAAAGTATTACAAAAAAGTTTGAAGATATTTATGCTTTGTATTTAGAGTCAATAGATAAATATATTTTAGATTCAATTTATAAAAAGGTAAAAAATGAAACCGCAACTGACTTCGAAAAAAATGCATTATCACAATATTATGTTATTGTTCATTTAAAAGAAACCGAATATTTAGAGTATAAATATAGAAAGCAAATGTATTTATTAAATATAGATTATCAAACAGTAGAGATATCTGGAAAAGAATCTTTAATAGAAAAGTACAAAGAGTTATATACATATCAAATGGAAAGCTTATATAAAGGTTTACTAAAGCATTATTCTATTAAACTAGCAGACAATTTAAGTTCTGGTGCTAAAGATGAAGTATATAATAAAATATTTTCTACATTAGAAGATTACATAGAAAATATTTTACCATTAAAAATGAAACAAGACCCAGAAAACAAAGTATATCAAAGCATTTTAGATGACTACCAAAACTTTGAAAGATTTACAGTTGGTAAATTAGATCAAAATGATAATATTGAAAAAAATATGATTTTATTAGGATTAAGTCGTAAACTATTTACACATAGTTTGCCATTAATTGTAGCAGAACAATGCTATGAAAAATTATTACAGGATACTAGAAGCTTAATAGTAGATACAAAAGTTGCACGCAAGCAAGAAAAGGCATATTCATTATTGCTTTCACTAATAGAAGAATATGATGTGAAACTATTATCTACTAAAATTTATTGGGACAAACCACAAGCACGTGAAGAGTATAAAGAATTTTGGAAGGAATATCAAGAAGTAAGTAAAGGAAAAAATACTAACTATATAGATTATATAAAAGAAAAACAAATATTATTTTTAAAAAATGAGCTAAAGAAACTACGCAAGGATTTAAATAAACATTACAAAATTATTCAATTTTATTACAATAAATTAGTGGAATTAGGTGCAATGAGGGTTGTAAAAAATAGTTGCCAGTCACTAGGAAAATACACTAAACAAAAAAATAAAATAGCATAAAAGGAAATATAAAAATGAATAAAGTATCAGAAATTGTATGGCAAGGAATAAAAAAACAAACAAATATAGAAAATTTAATTGAAAAAGTATTGCAAAAATGTTTTGAGGTAGAGCATATTAATCCTACCTCTTTATATATTTGTGTTACTTTAACAAACCCACAAACTATTCAAGAGCTAAATAACAAATATAGAGCCATAAATAAGCCAACTGATGTTTTATCATTTCCAATGTTTGAAAAGCAAGAATTAGCTAATGTAATATCAAATAGTTCAGAAGTGCAAGAAACATTAGGCGATATTATAGTATCTATTCCAAAGGTAAAAGAGCAGGCAAAAGAATATGGTCATAGTTTTGAAAGAGAACTTGCATATATGTTAGTTCATGGCTTTTATCATTTAATGGGTTATGACCATATAGAAGAAGACGAAAAAGCTAGGATGAGGGAAAAAGAAGAAAATGTACTTACAATGTTAAATATCACAAGAGAGGAGGAAAGGTTAGGAAATCATCATTTTATAGACTCATGGAAAAATGCATTTAATGGCATTATATATGCAACTACTACACAAAGTAATATAAAAAGACAGCTTTTAATTGCAGTAGCAGTTGTAATAATAAGCCTTTTCTTTGATTTAAATCGTGCAGAATTTTTATGCTTTTTGTTTACTATTGTTTTAATTATATTTGCAGAAATGGTAAATACAGCAATTGAAACAGTAGTAGATTTATATATTGACGTATACCATCCAAAAGCTAAAATTGCAAAAGATGTGGCAGCAGGAGGGGTGGTTATTACTACAATTAATGCAGTAATTGTAGCTTACTTTTTATTCTTTGATAAAATAGCAGATATTGGGCTAAATTTTATTAAAAATGTGACAAATTCTCCAAGCCATTTAGCATTTGCAATTATGGTTATTACAATTATTGCAGTTTTAGCTTTAATAGCTTATGCAAAATCAAACAAGCACAAAGCTTTAAATGAAAAGTTTGTGCCAAGTGGACATGTAACTATTGCTTTTGCAGCAAATACAATTATTTGGGTTTTAACAAAAAATTTCATTGTTTTAATTTTGTCGTTAATAATGGCAATTTTAATAGCAGAAAGTAGAATTGCAGCAAAAGAACATAAACTATCAGAAGTTATTTTTAGTGCATGTTTGGGAACATTTTTAGTTTTAATATTGTATGGAATTACTACTACTTTAAAAATGATTATTTAAATTTACAAATAATTAAAAAGGAGGAAGAGGTTTCTACATTATAGAAATTTCAAAAGATAATATGAGGAAATCTAAAAAATCTACAAGTAGTTTAGGCATATTAACAGTAATTTTATTAATTTTAATTCTTATAGCAGGAGCTCTTATAGCTATCAAATTCGTTAAAGAAAATAAAACAATAGGTAGCGCTAATGTAGATAACAGTGCAGAAACTAAAGAAGAGGTATTAGAAGAACCTAAAACATTTGCTGGAAATGAAAGACCAATAGCATTTATGATAGATAATAACATTAATGCTATGCCGCAGGCCGGTTTACTGGAGGCTGACCTAGTTTATGAAATTATAGTAGAGGGCGGAGAAACTAGGCTAATGGCAGTTATAAAAAATAAAAATATAGACCAAATAGGTCCATTAAGAAGTGCAAGACATTACTTTATAGATTATGCATTAGAAAATGATGCAATTTATATACATTATGGTCAAAGCCCACAAGCTAAAGCCGATCTTGAATCACTTAAAGTGGATCATATTAATGGAATTTATGAAAGCACAACCAACTTTTGGAGGGTAAGTAGCAGGTATGCACCGCATAATGCTGTAACTTCAACTAAAAGGTTAGATGCAATGATAAAAAGCAGAGACTTTAAAACTACTTCAAATAACGGAAGCGTATTAAATTATGTGGCAAAAGACTTTGATTTAGAGGATATAAAAGAAGAAAAAGAGGTACAAACAGAAGAAGGAACAACATCTATAGAAGAAAAAGTAACAAATATTGCAAACAAAGTTACAATTCCATATTCTGCTTACAACACAGTAAAATACATATATGATGCAGAAACCAAAACATATATTAGATATTCTAGAGATAAAAAGCAAACAGACTGGAATTCTGGTGAAACTGTTTTTGCTAAAAACATTATTATTACAAAATGTAAAAATACTACATTGAATGATGGAACTAATACTGGTAGACAAACATTAGACAATATAAAAACACTTGATGGTTACTATATTACAAATGGTAAATATATTCCTATTAAATGTCAAAAAACGTCTAGAAGTGGAAAAACAGTGTATGAAGATTTAAATGGAAATGAAATTAAAGTAAATGATGGTAAAACTTTTATACAAATTTGCCCAATTGATAGTAAAATAAAATTTGAATAAATACATATTTTTAATGTTAGATAAATAATTATAAGAAAGGAGAAGAAAGAATAATATAAGTGTTATTCTTATACGAGGAGAATTAAAAATGGAAAAAAATAGTTGTTGTATGGATAAAAAATTAGAGAAAGAATTAAATGAAATTTTAGAAAAATATACAGATAGTAAGGACAATTTAATTACTATACTAAATGAAGTACAAATGAAATATGGTTATATTCCTAAAATAGCACAAATGAAAATTTCAGAATACTTAAAAATTCCAATGGCAGAGGTTTATGGAGTTATTACTTTTTATTCTAGGTTTACCCTAAAGCCAAAGGGAAAGTATACAATTTCTGTATGTTTAGGTACTGCTTGTTTTGTAAAGGGTTCTGAAAAAATTATGGAGCGCCTAAAACAAAGGTTAAATATTGGTGAGGGTGAAACTACTCCTGATGGAAAGTTTTCAGTAGATAGCACGCGTTGTGTTGGTGCGTGTGGCATAGCACCAGTTTTTACTGTAAATGGTGAGGTTTATGGTAAGGCTACTGTTAAGAAGCTAGATGAGGTGTTAGATAGTTTACAATAGAAAAAAACATAATAAACATATCAAAATTAAGTGTAAAATGATAATTTAAAATACTAATAGGAAGGAGCAAATAAATTGAACACATTGGAAAAAATAAGAAAAATAAGAGAAGAAAAAAGAAAAGAATTAGATTTAAGAGTAAATAGTAAAGTAGGAGCAAAGGAAAAACATATTTTGGTATGTCATGGAACAGGCTGTACATCATCAAAATCACCTAAAATTATTGAAAATTTTAGAAAAATTATAAAAGAAAAAAAGTTAGAAAATGTACGTGTAATTCAAACTGGTTGTTTTGGTTTATGTGCTAAAGGTCCAATTGTAATAATTAGACCAGATGATACCTTCTATGCAATGGTATCACCGGAAGACTGCGAAGAAATTATACAAACACATATTATAGAAGGGAAAACAGTAGACCGCCTGCTTTGCAAAGATATTGATGGAAGTAAGGTTCAAAAATTAGATGACTTAACTTTTTATAAAAAGCAAAAAAGAATAGCACTTAAAAACTGCGGAAAAATAGACCCTGAAAATATAGATGAATATATTGCTTTTGATGGATATAAAGCACTAGAAAAAGTTTTGCTTGAAATGACTCCAGATGAAGTAATTAATGAAATAGAAGCATCTGGCTTAAGGGGTAGAGGAGGAGCTGGATTTCCTACTGGCAAAAAGTGGAGACTTACTAAAGATGTAGCAGAAAAGCAAAAATATGTAGTATGTAATGCAGATGAAGGCGACCCAGGAGCATTTATGGATAGAAGCATATTAGAAGGAGATCCACATTCTGTTGTAGAATCAATGATAATTGCAGGGTTTGCAATAGGTGCAAACCAAGGATACATATATGTTAGGGCAGAATACCCTATTGCAGTTCAAAGGTTTGGAGTAGCTATTAAGCAAGCAAGAGAGTATGGCTTATTAGGTAATAATATTTTTGGAACTAACTTTAGTTTTGATATAGAAATTCGTTTAGGAGCGGGAGCTTTTGTATGTGGAGAAGAAACTGCACTTCTAGAATCAATAGAAGGGAAACGTGGTCAACCAAGAGTAAAACCACCATATCCTGCAAATAGCGGACTATGGGGTAAACCAACTTTAATTAATAATGTAGAAACGTATGCAAATATTACTAGAATTATATTAAATGGTGCAAAGTGGTATTCAAGTATTGGAACAGAAGGCTCTAAAGGAACTAAAGTATTTGCTTTAGGAGGCAATGTAGTAAATGTAGGACTAGTAGAAGTGCCAATGGGAACAACTTTAAGAGAAATAGTTTATGATATTGGCGGGGGCATACCAAATGGAAGAGACTTTAAAGCTGCTCAAACAGGTGGACCTTCTGGTGGTTGCATACCAAAACAGCATTTAGATACACCAATTGATTATGAATCATTAAAAGAAATAGGCTCTATGATGGGTTCTGGTGGACTAATTGTTATGGATGATACAAAGTGTATGGTAAATTTAGCAAAATTCTATTTAAGTTTTACAGTAGATGAATCTTGCGGAAAATGTACACCTTGTAGAATAGGTACAAAAAGAATGTTAGAACTATTAGAAAAAATATCAAATGGTGAGGGAACACCTTTAGACTTGGAGAAATTAGAGGAATTAGCTACTAACATTCCTAAAACAGCTGTATGTGGACTAGGTCAGTCAGCACCAAACCCAGTACTTTCTACTTTAAAATATTTTAGAAATGAATATGAAGAGCATGTACAAGAAAAACTATGCAAAACTGGTGAATGTAAGGCACTTGCTAAAATTCAAATAGATGAAGAAAAGTGTAGAGGGTGCAGTATGTGTAAACGTAATTGCCCAGTAGAAGCAATTTCAGGAGAACCTGGCAAAAAGCATCATATAGACGAGGAAAAATGTATTAAGTGTGGGACTTGTATTACGGTTTGTCCTTTCCACGCTATAGCCTAGCTTCGATTTAAAGCAGCATCTTACTTTGTCAAACATCGCAAAAAATTTTTCAACATACAACTCGTATAGTTTCAAAATTTTTTGCTTGTTTTCCTCGTAATATACTACTTTAAATCAAAGCAAAAATAAAAAGTATATACAATAGCAATATAACTATTCTTGTGAAAATTATACAAATGTAATATTAATAAAACGAATGTTAAAAATATATGAGCAAAGGAGAATAATAAAATATGTCTCAAAATATGGTAAATTTAAAAATTGATAATAAGGATGTAAAGGTTCCAGAAGGAACAACTATTTTAGAAGCGGCAAGAAAGGTAAATATAGATATTCCAACTCTTTGCTTTTTAAAAGATATTAACGAAGTTGGTGACTGTAGAATGTGTATTACTAAAGTAGAGGGCAGACGCGGTTTTGCAACTTCTTGTATACAAAAGGTTGAAGAGGGAATGGTTGTACATACAAATTCACCAGAGGTTATAGAGGCAAGAAGAATGATTTTAGATTTAATTTTGTCTAATCACCATAGGGACTGTTTAACTTGCATAAGAAATGGAAATTGTGAGTTACAAGCCTTGGCAACAAAGTTAAATATGGATAATATTCGTTATGATGGTGAAAAAAATGAGTATGAAGTAGATGATAAATCTCCTTCAATTGTTAGAGATTTTAATAAATGTATTTTATGTAGAAGGTGTGTTGCTACTTGTAAAAATGTTCAAAATATAGGTGCAATAGATAGCTCATCAAGAGGTTTTACATCTTGCATTTCTACTGTTGGTAATTGTAGCTTAAATGATGTAAATTGTACTTTTTGTGGTCAATGTATAGAAAGTTGCCCAACAGGTGCATTACATGAAAAAGATTCTACTAAAGAGGTGTGGGAAAAATTAAAAGATGAAAATACTTATGTAGTAGTACAAACTGCTCCTGCTGTTAGAGTGGCATTAGGCGAAGAGTTTGGAATGCCAATTGGTACAAATGTAGCAGGAAAAATGGTAACTGCTTTAAAAAGGTTAGGTTTTGATAAAGTTTTTGATACTAATACCGGAGCAGATTTTACAATTATGGAAGAAGGAACAGAGTTTGTTAAACGTTTAAAAGAAAATGATAATTTACCAATGATTACTTCTTGTAGCCCAGGATGGGTAAAATATATAGAAATGAATTATCCAGAAAATTTGCCACATCTATCAAGTTGTAAATCACCACATGAAATGTTTGGAGCTCTTATAAAAACATATTTTGCAGCAAAATATAAAATTAATCCAGAGAAAATTTATGTTGTTTCTGTAATGCCATGTATTGCTAAAAAGTTTGAAAGACAAAGGGACGAAATGAAAGAAAATGGCTTATATGATGTAGATAGTGTTATTACAACAAGGGAGCTTGCTCGTATGATAAAACAAGCTAATATTGACTTTACAGGATTAGAAGACGAGCCTTTTGATGATCCTATGGGCGAGGCAACAGGTGCAGGTGCTATTTTTGGGGTGACTGGTGGCGTAATGGAGGCAGCTTTAAGAACTGTATCTGAAATTGTAACAGGTAAGGAGTTACAAAAAATTAACTTCGAGGAAGTAAGGGGACAAAAAGGTATTAAAAAAGCAACAATTAAAATAGGAAAAGATGAAATCAAAGTAGCAGTTGCCCATGGATTGGGAAATGCAAGGCAAATAATGGAGGAAATAAAAGCTGGAAAGGCAGATTACCAATTTGTAGAAATTATGGCATGCCCAGGTGGTTGCATAATGGGTGGTGGTCAGCCAATACAAAGCGCTAAAACGCGCATGACAGTAAATGTTCGTGAAAAACGTGCAAAAGCAATGTATACTATTGATGAAAAAAGCAACATTAGAAAATCACATGAAAATGAAATTTTGAAAAAAATATATAAAGAATATTTAGGTGAACCTGGTGGTCATTTAGCACATGAATTATTACATACACATTATGAGGCAAAACCTAAATATAAAATATTAGATAATGCAAATTAAAAAAATAAACAAATGTTTTAAAAAACATTGACTTTTGTTAAAATTTACCATATAATAAATTTTAGAAGTTAGGAAAAGCAGAGTGTGGTTGCCTCCTTTTTACATAAAGGAGGTGATGTCTATGGTAGAATATTATATTACTATTATTTATTTACTACTTTGTGCCTTTATTGGCATAACTATCATAACATTAACTCTTATTATTACATTAATAATAATATTGAGTAAATAAAAACAAATACACACCTCTGCATGCCTAGAGATGTGTATTAAAATATACTTTTCGTGGCAACCACACTTTGTGGTTCCTAACTTCTATTATTATTATAACATACTTTTGAAAAAAGTCAAATTTAACTATAAAATTTTCAAAAAATATTATAAAAATAAAAGGGAGTATGAATGGAAGGTTTTAAATCTGGTTTTGTAGCACTTGTAGGAAAAACAAATGTAGGAAAATCAAGTATTTTAAATAATTTAATAGGGCAAAAAATATCTGCAGTAGTAAATAAACCTCAAACTACTAGAACTGCTATAAAAGCAATTGTAAATAGGCCAAATTCACAAATTGTTTTTATAGATACACCAGGCATACATAAAGCAAAATCAAAGCTTGGCACTACCATGAATGACACAGCATATAGTACAATCCCAGATGCAGATGTTATTTTATTTGTAGTTGATGCTACAGCAGAAAATTGCAAAGCTGATAACAAACTAATTTTAGAAAAAATTAAAGAAGCTAAATCAAATGCAATTTTAATAATAAACAAAATAGATTTAGTAAAAAAAGAAAAAGTAGCAAGTATAATAAATGATTTTAAAGATGAATACAATTTTCAAACTGTTATACCTATATCTGCACTAAAAAAAGCCGATATAGAAATTGTTTTAAATGAAATAGAAAAAACTTTAAAAGAAGGGCCAGCTTATTATAGTAAAGAAGAATATACAGACCAAACATTAAGAGATTTAGCATCAGAAATAATTAGGGAAAAGGCTTTAAAATTTTTACAAGAAGAAGTACCACATGGCATTTTTGTAGAAATAGAAAAACTAAAAAGAACAAAAACAATGAATGAAAAGCCTGTTTTTAATATAGAAGCTACTATTTATTGCTTAAGAAATTCACATAAGGGCATTATAATAGGAAAAGACGGCAAAATGCTTAAAAAAATAGGCATGTATGCAAGAGAAGATTTAGAAAAAATGCTAGAAGAACAAGTAAATTTAAAAATATGGGTAAAAGTTAGAGAAGACTGGATTAATGATGAAAAATTTATAAAAAAATTTAAAACCACAGACTAATTTTGGACATGCTTTTAAATACAAATTGGCAAATTGTGCTAGGGTAAAATAAGAATAAAAACTAAAAAAAGGCAAAACATAAGATAAGAAGAAAAGTAGAATATATTTCTATTTTAAAAAACTTCTAGAACAGGAGCATGATACACGCATGATGGAAAAACAAATGAAAGCTTTGGCATGGAATACATTCAAGCAAACAGGAAATATAAATACATTTATGGAATTAATGCAAGTAGAAAACCTAACCAAAAACAAACCACAAATAAAACTAAAAAATATAGAGGATATGCAATATGGGACTTATCAAAACCAAAGGAGTAATCCTTTCGGAAAGTAATATGAATGATTTTGATAAAATGGTAACTATACTTACACCAAATGGAAAAATTGGGTGTGCAGCAAAAGGGGCTAGAAAACCAAAAAGCCTCTTAATGGCAGGCACTCAATTTTTGTGCTTTGGCGAATACTTAATTTATCAAAGTGCAAGTAGCTACCATATTAACTCTTGCGAAACAATAGAAGTTTTTTACCCAATTAGAATAGATTTAGATAAATTAAAATATGCCTCACACATTACCAAAATTATTAATGACGTAACATATGAAAATCAAAATACATATAAAATATTACAACTTTATTTAAATACACTATATATGATATCTGAAACGGAAACTGATCTAGATTTTATAGTTTCTGTATTTAAAATGAGGCTATTAAGCCTGTTAGGTTTTACTCCACAAATTAATGGATGTATAAATTGTAAATCAAAGGAAAATTTATGCTATTTTAGCTTAAAAGATAATGGATTAAAATGTGTGTCTTGTGGAAAGGTAGATAAAAGTGCTATTCAAATTTCAAACTCTACTATGACAGCAATTAGATATATAATATTAGCAGATGCAAAAAAAATATTTTCGTTTCAAATTTCAGAAGAAAATCTGCAGGAATTAAATCTGGTTTGTAAATTATATTTTAATGAAAAATTAGAAAAAGAATACAAACTAGATTAACCCTGTAAACCATTGACATATAAGCACTTGGAGAGTTTGACACAAAAAACAGAATATGATATAATCTAGTAGTTAAATGTAATTATTGGTCACAATGTAGACGCAAAGGAGAGAACTTATGGGCAAAACAGTTCAATTTGGATTGGGTTTTGTAGCCGGAAGGCCTAATGTATGTAAAATTATAAATAATACTTATGAACAATTAATAGATCAATTTAAAGATAGTGAAAACAAAGTTGAATTAACAATATTTATTTTATTTGACCTAGGTTACCAATATACCACAAGGGTAGATTTTTATGGCTTAATGCCAAATGTATACAAAGACATAAAAATTAAATATATTACACCAGAAGATATTGAAGAAATGAAAAAAAGACTTGTGGGTAGGGGAAAACTTACCAAAGAAGAATCAGAGTTATTTTTTGGTCATGGACATGCTAAAGGCAGAAATACACTAATGTATTATGCTTTTATTAGAAATATGGATTATTTATTATTTTGGGATGATGATGAATACCCAGTAGCTTGTATTAAAAACCCTGAAACTAAAGAAATTACTTGGGCTAAACAAGATAATATTTTAATGCATTATAAAAATATACAAAAGGCAGATGTAACAATTGGTTATCATTGCGGTTACATCTCACCAATTCCGTATGTCGAATTAAACGAAGAAGTAGATGAACAATTATTTAGGGACTACATTGAAGCTATTAGTAATGATATTATTTCATGGGACTCTATTCGTACAAAATTTGTAAAAGATAATGGTATTACTTATGCAGATAAAGATATTGCTTCTGGTGAAGGAATTTACGAGGTAAAAAAGCAAAATGGTGGTAAATGGGTTGCAGGATCTACATTATGCTTAAACCTAAAACATATTGAAAAAATACCAGCATTTTATAACCCAGAAGGTGCAAGAGGTGAAGATACTTTCTTTGCTACTAGGCTAGATGAAGCTAAAGTAGTTAAAGTACCAGTTTATCATTTCCATGATGGTTTCTTAAAATATACTAATATTTTAAGAGGAAAGTATCCAAAAACATTAAGAAAAATTAAAGTAGAAGATGAGCAAATAGCCAAAAGATTTATACAAGCATCTAGAGGATGGATTAAATACAAGCCATTATTTGTATATATTACAGACCAAAAAAATTATAAAGCAAAAATGGAAGAAATTCATAGAAAACTAGAAGCAGGAATTCCTGAAATTAATAAATTATTTGAGGATGAAGACTGCAATGTTTTAATAGATGACTTAAATAAATACGACAAAAATGTAAAAAAACATTATCAAGAATACTTAAGAACAAATGAAATTTGGGACAAGCTAAAGGAAAAATAATTTTGTATTTAAAACAAAATGAAAGGTAGAAAGTAAAAAATGGAAAATTTTAATGAAAACGACTTAATTTCTGTTATTATGCCAACTTATAAAAGGGGAGAAATGATTATAGATGCAATTGATTCTGTACTACGTCAAACATACCCTTACTATGAAATTATTATTGTAGATGACTGCTCACCAGATAATACTGCACAAATTATAAGCGAAAAATATGCAAATGAACCAAAAGTTAAATACTATAAAAACGAGCATAATTCAGGTGCTGGTGTTACTAGAAAAAATGGTTATAAAAAAAGTAGCGGTAATTATCTTGTGTTTATGGATGACGACGACTACTATACAGATAACGAGTTTTTTGAAAAAGCTATGAAGGTATTTAAAAGCTCTGAAGAACCATTATCTTTTGTGTCAGCAAACTCTAGCATAAAATATGAAGTTGATAATACTTATGAAAATAATAAACTTAATGTATTAGGAAAAGTTAGTAACATAGAGTACTTAAAAGGCTTTCAAACAACTTATGAAAAGCCAAATTCTACTTTTACTACCATCTTTAAAAAAAGTGATATTTATGATTTAGAAAATGTAGAAATGTTAAATGACTCTTCTATTTATATGAGAGCATTACTTAAAAACCCAGTATATATTTTAGAAGATAGTATAGGTGTTTATAGGGTACATGATAAAAACATGTCATTTAATATTAAGTTAGACTTTTTACTAGAAAATTTAGATGAAAAGAAAAAAATTGACAATATTATTAAAGAAAGAAATTTAATGCCTGAAAAGGCTGACTGGCTATATGAGCAAGTTATGCTAACAGCTAGGTATTATGTTGTAGGTTCAAAACCAAGCAAAGAAAATTTTGATAAACTATTATTATGGTGTAAGCAAAATGTACAAAGTGAAAAACTTGAAAGTGAGCTTACAAATTTATGGCTAAAAGGGGAAGCTTAAAATGAAGCCTAAAAAAATTTTTATTCTAGCATATGCAAAAGCAAATTTAGGTGATGATTTATTTATTTATATGTTATTAAAAAAGTATCCACATACACTTTTTTATATAAACATAGAAAACGAAGAGCATGCAAAATTATTTAAAAACTTTTCAAACATTACTATTTATAGTGAAAAAGAAAAAGTGCTTACAAAGCAAAATGCAAATCAATATGACGGGTACATTTATATAGGCGGTTCTATCTTTATGGAAGGTGGAGTCGTTTATAATATTACAGAGCAATTTTTAGAATTTATGAAAGAATGTAAAAAAAGTAACATTCCATTTTGCTATGTTAGCTCTAACTTTGGACCATACTATACTGAAGAGTACCTAAATTTAGCAAAAGAGGTTTTTAAAAATTGCACAAGTATTAGTTTTCGTGATAAATATTCAGCAAACCTTTTTAAAGATATTTCTACAGTTCATTATTTGCCAGATTTAGCTTTTTCGTATGAGCCAGAAAATGTAGAAAAAATAAAAAATACAGTTGGAATATCAATAATAGACTTAAGTATTAGAAATAGTTTATCAAATAAAGAACAATGCTATTATAAAATGCTAGAAAAAAATGTTAAGCAATATATTTTGCAAGGAAAAAAAGTTACTCTTTTTTCTTTTTGCAAATACGAGGGTGACGAAAGGGCAATAAAAGCATTTTTAAATGAACTTCCAGAAGAATATGCAAAACAAATAAACATAGTAAAATATGATGGAAATATTAATGAATTTTTAAAAGAATATTCAAAAATGGAGTATATGGTATGTGCTAGATTTCATGCAATGATACTTTCAGCAGTATTTGGTCAAAAGTGTGAAATAATGTCATATAGTAATAAAATAGAAAATGTAATAGATGATTTAAACTTATTTACAGGAAATGTAGTTAGTTTTGAAAATTTAACGGCTAATTTAGAAATGCCACTAGAAAATTTTAAAAAGGTGGAAGAAGAAAACCTAAAAAAAATTGTATTAGAATCAAAAAAACAGCTATCAAGTGTGGATGAAATTTTACAAACGGAAAATTAAAGAGGGAAAAAACATGTATTTAATAGTAGGACTTGGAAACCCAGAACCAGAGTATAGTAAAACTAGGCATAACATGGGGTTTGATGTAATTAATAAAATAGCAAATAAGTACGAAATAGAGCTTACTAGAACCAAATTTAATGGAATATATGGAAGCGGGCTAATAGAAAATGAAAAGGTAATTTTGCTAAAACCACAAACATTTATGAACTTAAGCGGTCAAAGTATTAAGCCATTTATAGACTTTTACAAAATTCCATTACAAAATATTTTAGTAATTTATGACGATATGGATGTAGAAATAGGTTCTATTAAAATTAGAAAAAAGGGTGGACCGGGCACACATAATGGTGCAAAATCAGTAGTACATGAACTAGCATCAGAAGACTTTGCAAGAGTTCGTGTAGGCATTGGAAAACCAGTAGATGAATATGATGCAATTGATTATGTAATAGGAAAGTTAGACGAAGAAATATATAAAAACCTAGAAAAAGGAATACAAAAAGCTTCAGATGCATGTATAGAATTTTTAAAAAATGGCATTGATAGTGCAATGAATAAATATAATTAGAAGGGGAAAATATGCAAGAAATATTAATAGACCAAGACAAACTAGGAAACAAAATAGTTGCTTTAGCAGAGAATGGTAATTTAGTAGAAAAATATGAGGAAAAGCAAGAGCAAATCAGGTTAGAAGGAAACATATACTTGGGTAAAGTAGAAAATGTTTTAATTGGCATGCAAGCAGCTTTTGTGGATATTGGAGTAGAAAAAAATACATTTATTCATGTTAAAGATATCATTCCTAAAACTAGTAATGAAACAGGAAATAAAAACGAAGAATTAAGCAAATACAATATTAAAAATTACATACATACTGGAATGCCTATTTTAGTACAAGTAAAAAGAGATAGTACAAATAAAAAAGGAGCAAGGGTTTCTACACATATTAGCCTTCCTGGTAGATTTATAGTATTAATGCCAAACACCGAATTTATTACTATTTCAAAAAAAATAGAAAAAGAAGCAGAAAAGCAAAGGTTAATAAAAATAGTAGAGCAAAATCTGCCAAAAGGTTATGGGGCAATTGTTAGAACGTCAGCTGAAGGAAAGCCAGAAGAACTAATAAAGCAAGATATTATAAGAGTTACAAAAGGTTATAATGCAATTATAGAAAAGGCAAATCAAATAAAAAGCATGGAAAATTTTGAACCAACCTTATTATATCAAGGTGATGGAATTGTTGGAAAAATATTAGTAGATTTAGTAGATCAAGATTTAATGAAAATTACTACAAACAATAATGAAATAGCAAAATATGTTAAGCAATTTTTAACAGATACTGGTCTAGAAGAAAAGGTACAGCTAGAATTAAAAAATGACGATATTCTTAAAATGTATGATATACAAACTCAAATAGAAAAGGCAAATAGCCGTAAAATATGGCTTAAATGTGGAGGTTTTATTACTATAGATAAAACCGAAGCCTTAACTGCAATTGATGTTAACTCTGGCAAATATGTTGGAACTAAAGATTTAGAGCAAACTGTATATACTGTAAATAAAGAAGCAAGTATAGAAATAGCAAAACAATTGCGTCTTCGTGATATTGGCGGAATTATAATCATAGATTATATAGATATGGAAAAACAAGAAACCAAACAAAAAATATTACAAATATTAGAAGATGCACTTAAAAAAGATAGATCTAAAACACAAATTATAGGTTTTACACCACTAGACTTATTAGAGATGACAAGAAAACATATTTGTAGTAATGATTAATATTTAAAATAAATCCCTTTTTTCTAATTATAGATAAAAGGGATAAATTAATAAAAGGAGAAAATAAAGAAAAAACAATGAGAATAAGGTATAAACCATGGGCTAGAAAAGAATTAGAAGAAAGTCTATTTTATAGAGATAACCCAGAAAATTTAAAAGGAAAGTGGAGAGCCGAATTTTTAAATAAAGATAATCCCTTTTTTGTAGAATTAGGGTGCGGAAAGGGAAGCTTTATTGCAAACAAAGCATTCTTGCACCCAGAAAATAATTATTTAGCAATAGATTTAGTAGACCCAATGCTAGGTCTTGCCAAAAGAAAAATAGAAGAAGTATATAGTAAAGAAAATAGAAACATAAGTAATGTACTTTTAACTCGTTTTGATATTGAACGAATTTTACTTATATTAGATGAAAAAGATAGTGTAGATGGACTATACATAAATTTTTGTAACCCATGGCCAAGGGGAAAACATCATAAAAAAAGGTTAACACATACAAGGCAACTTGAGCATTATAAAACATTTTTAAAACCAGATGCAAAAATATATTTTAAAACCGATAATGATGCTTTATTTGAAGAAAGTCTTAATTATTTTAGTCAAGCAAATATTAAAATATTAAAAATAACTAGAAATTTACAATTAGAGCCAAATTTCTGGGAAAACATAGAAACAGAGCATGAAAAAATGTATGGTGAGCAAGGTATAAAAATAAAAGCATGCATTGCACAAGTTTAGTGTTTAGTTATTGAATAATAAAAAAATAAATAGGCAAAAATATAAGTTGAAAGGAGAAATTAACTTATGTTTTTGCCTAAAACAATTTATTATGAAAAAGAAAGTGAAAATTACGAACTTGGAAAAAGGTTATTAGAAGAATATAAAAGTAAAAATATCCCTTGCATAGAAATTGAAAATCATAACAATATAGAAGAAATGAGAAAAAAGCAAAATAGTGAATTTCCAAATATGAAGCAAAACTTGATTATTGGCATTAGGAAAACACATAAATTTGTTCCAAACCATAAAACATCTGACTTTTTAGTGCCATATACATCATCTGGATGTATTGCAATGTGCCTTTATTGCTATTTGGTTTGTAATTACAATAAATGTGCATATTTAAGGCTATTTGTAAATAGAGAGCAAATGTTAGAAAAAATTAAAAAAGTAGCAAATCAAAGTGAAAAAAACTTAACTTTTGAAATAGGTAGCAATAGTGATTTAATATTAGAAAATACTATTACAGGAAATTTAAATTGGACAATAGAAAATTTTGTAGAAAATAAAAAAGGAAATTTAACTTTCCCAACTAAATTTGATATGGTAGATTCAATTTTGCCACTTGACCATAAAGGAAAAATAATTGTGCGCATGAGTGTAAACCCAAAAGATTTAATTAGAACAATTGAAATAGGCACATCTCCATTAGAAAATAGGGTGGTAGCAATTAATAAATTAGGTGATGCAGGCTACAGGGTAGGAATTTTAATAGCTCCAATTATTTTAGTAGAAGGTTGGAGGCAAAAATATGAAGAACTAGTTAAATATTTAGCAGAAAATTTAAGCGATACTATTAAAAAACAAGTCTTTTTTGAACTCATTTTTATGACATATAGTTATGTGCATCGTATGATAAATGCAGAAGCATTTCCCAAATTAATAAACTTATATAACCCCAATATTATGACAGGTCGCGGAAGAGGCAAATATACTTATAAAAAAGAGGTAAGAGAAGAAGCAGAAATCTATTTAAGAGAGCTCATGAAAAAATATTTTCCAAATAATGAAATTAAATATATTGTTTAAAAATATAAAACTTTATATTTTATGCCTACAATAATTGACTTTTTTTTCATTTAATTATATACTGTAAATACGTTAAAAAACTGACTGAATTTACCAAAAACAAAGGAGAGATTTTTTAAAAATGGAAAGTCTGAAGAAGGTAGCTTTAACAACAATATTAAGCATTGCATCAATTTGTATGATGAGTGTATACTCAAAAGCCACAACTGTTAAAGTTACAACAGAAACTTTAAACATAAGAAAAAGTCCATCTACAAGCGCACAAGTAATAGCTATGGTATCAGAGGGTGTAGAATGTGAATTAATAGAAGAAGACGGGGATTGGTATAAAGTAAAATATAAAAATTATACGGGATATATTAGTAAAGAGTATGCTAAATTAGAAGGTCAAGCTTCTAATAGTGAAACTACAGAAAAAAATGAAAGTACATCAGAAAATAAAGAAAATGAAGAAACTACTTCAAACAAAAATGAGCAGCAAGTACCAGAAGTTAACAATGCAGAAACTAATAACTCTCAAAATGAACAAACACAAGAACATGTAGTAGTTTATAAAACATTTAATAAAAATTGTGATGTAAAAATATTACCATTAGTACATTCTAGTAACATAGGAAGTATGAAAGCTGGCATGCAAGTAACTTTTATTACTGAAACATCAGGCTGGTCATATATAGAAGGTGATAGTATTAGTGGTTGGGTAAGAAGTGATGTATTATCAGAAGGAAAAACAGCTACAACTGAAAAGCCACAAGAAGAAACTTCAGAAAAAGTAGCCTATGTAAATGAAAACTATGTTAATTTAAGAAAAGGTGCAAGCACTAGCAATGATGTTATAAAAAGATTAAACATTAATTCAAAAGTTACAATTCTTGGTGAGAAAGGTGACTGGTACCAAGTAAAATCAGGAAATGATACAGGGTATATTTTAAAAGAATTTATATCAAACACTAAAACTGTAACAACAAGAAGTACCTTAAGAGATGAAGAAAAAAGTTTTGACGAAATAGTTGCAGAGTATGAACAAAAAAATAAGGAAGCTACACAAAAAGTTACAACTAGCAAAGTAAGTACTACTAAAACACAAACAAATACCACAAACAAGCAAAGTACTAGCACAAGTTCTACTAAAGCAGCCAATAAACAAAAGGTAGAAGAAACTAAAATAAAGGGTACAGACATAATTGCTTATGCAGAACAGTATTTAGGTTATAAATATGTATATGGTGGAGACGGCTCAAACGAAACTTTTGACTGCTCTGGATTTACAATGTATGTATATAAGCATTTTGGAATAAACCTTCCACATGGAGCAACTTCACAATATAAAAGTGGCAAAGGTACTAAAATTACTAAACAAGAAGATTTAGAAACAGGTGATATTGTATTTTTAACAGAATATGAAACAGGTGAAGGAATAGGGCATTGTGGTATTTATATTGGAAACGGAAGCTTTATTCATGCATCTACTACTACAAACACAGTTACAATATCTAACTTAAGTACAATATATGAAGGAAGATTTTATGCAGGACTTCGCTTAATTTAAAAAATATAATGGGGGCATTTTTAGAAAGGATTTTATGAAACCGTTTTATATTGCCCTTATTGGATGTATTGTAGGAATTATAATAGGGCTATACTTAAACAGTATAGCTCTTTTTATATTGTTATTTATTTTACTAATATGCTTTTTAAACAAAAAATACATTCTATATGCTTTAACATTTCTAATATGTTTTTGCTTTTTTTATGGATATATTTTGGTTCTAGAAAATAATGCAAATAAAATATATAAAGATTATGGAGAATGCAATGTAAAAATACAAGGAACTATAATATCTAACCCAATTGAAAAAGAATACAAAACTACCTATGAAATAAAAGTTACAAAAATAGAAAATTTAGAAAAAGAAATAAAAACATCAAAAAACTTTAATGTACTGTGCAATATAAAAAGGCAAAAAGATGATGAAGTTTCTTTAAAATATGGTGATGAAATAGAGCTTGAATGTATATATGAATTGCCTAACCAAAGCCGTAATGAAGGTGGTTTTGATTATAGAAAATATTTAAAAGCTAAAAATATATTAGGAATTGTAAATATATCTAAAAGTGATGCTAAATTATTAGAAAAAAGCAATATTTTAATAAGCATACATTCTTTAAAAAATTATTTAATTAAGAATATAAAAAATATATTAAATAATGACAGTGCTTCGCTATGTATAGGGCTTTTGTTAGGAGATAAAACATTAATTTCAGAAGATATACAAAACAATTTTAGGCAAAGTAGCCTTTCGCATATTCTAGCAATATCAGGAGCACATGTGTCTTACATATTGCTAGGAATTACAGCATTGTTAAACATTTTAAAACTGCATAAAAGATGGAGCAAAATACTAATAATTATATTTTTGCTGTTCTTCTTATTACTTATTGAGTTTACTCCATCTGTTGCAAGAGCAGTTATAATGGTAATTTTAACACTTATTTGCCAAATATTATTTAAAAAGCCAGATACCATGCTAAATTTAGCAATAAGTAGTTTTATTATATTGTTAGTAAATCCATATTATTTGTTAGATGTTGGCTTTGAGCTATCATTTGGAGGAACTTTATCACTCATACTTTTTATGAAAAGGTATAAAGTAAAACCAAAAAATAAAATACTAAATTATATAAAACAAACTATACTAGTTAGCATCTCGGCAAATATTATAATAATTCCAATTATGATGTATTACTTTAATACTATTTCTGCTACATTTATAATTTCTAATGTATTAGCAACACCAATACTAGCATTAGCACTAATATTAGGACTGATTTTTATTATATTCTTATTAATCTGCAGACCAATAGCTATTTTAATTTCATATTTATTAAACATTATTTTACAAGCTTTAATTATAATTACTAAAATTACAAGTAAAATTCCATTTTCACAAATTTTACTTCCAACGCCAAAATTATGGCAAATTATTTTATATTATTTAATTATACTAATATTTTTTTATCATCCTAAATTCATTCAAAATAGAAATGAAAAGTACAAAAAATTAATTGCATTCATTCTTATTTTTCTACTAATAAGTCCATATTTTATAAAAATACCATCACCTAACTTAAAAATATTTTTTATTGATGTAGGTCAGGGCGATAGTATGCTTATAAATACGCCTTCAGGAAAAACAATTTTAGTTGATGGTGGAGGAAGTGAAGTAGGAAGTTTTGATGTTGGCGAAAACATATTACTACCATTTTTATTAGATAAAAACATAATGACAATTGATTATATGATGTTTTCACATTTTGATTCAGACCATTGTGAAGGGCTACTTACTATACTTAATAAACTAAAAGTAAAAAATATTATAATTTCTAAACAAGGTAAGATTTCAGATAATTTTAAAAAGTTATTGGAAATTCTTAAACTAAAAAAAGTAAACATTATAGTTGCTAAAGCTGGCAAAAATATTGTAATTGATAACAAATGCTATATTAATATTTTATTTCCAGAAGATAAGCTAATTTTAGAAAACACATTAAACAATAATTCAATTGTTGCAAAATTTTGCTATCAAACTTTTAGCATACTTTTAACAGGTGATATAGAAAAAGCATCAGAAAAAAGATTAGTAGAATTATATAAAAATAATTTGCAAGCCACTGTTTTAAAAGTAGCACATCATGGTTCTAAAACATCTACAACTGCAGAGTTTTTGCAAATGGTAAAGCCAAAAATTGCTTTAATCGGAGTGGGTAAAGATAACAAATTTGGTCATCCAAATAATGAAACAATAAAAAGTTTAACTGATGCTGGAGTAGCCATTTATAGAACTGATGAGATGGGAGAGATAACTATTAATGTTAATTCTAAAAATTTAATAAAAATAAAGAAATTATTAGAATGAGTTTTAGTAGTTAAATTTTTACAAATGCAACTAAAAAATAGTGCAAAATCTAAAAAATAGGAGTATAATAATACATAAACCACATCCAAACAACATTATGAAAATGTATGTGGTTAAAAATTTATTAAATAAATTAATTGAAATTGGGGTGATTAAATGAATTTATAAAACAAGCAGTAGCAAACTATATAAAATTATGTTAAAAGCTGTAAGAATGGAGAAAAAATGAAGTCAAAATATTCAAATCAAAAAGAAAAAATAAATATTGAAGAAATAAAAGAGGCAGCAGAAGAAATAAAAAAAGGTAATTTAGTATTATTTCCAACAGAAACTGTATATGGAATAGGTGCAAATGCTTTAAATGAAGAAGCGGTTAAAAAAATATTTAAAGCTAAAGGTAGAGCAGGAGATAACCCATTAATAGTACATGTTTCAAGTATTGAAATGCTAGAAAAAATAGTATCAAATATTTCAAATATAGAAAAAAGGTTAATAGAAAAATTTTGGCCAGGTCCATTAACAATTATTTTTAACCGTAAAAGCGAAAAAATTATACCAAATGCAGTAACTGCAAACTTAAATACAGTAGGAATACGTATGCCAAGTAATGAGGTTGCAAGAAAGTTAATAGAGTCATCAGAAGTTCCTATTGCCGCCCCAAGTGCAAATATATCTGGCAAGCCAAGTGGAACTAATGTAGAAGACATTTTAGAAGAATTACAAGATAAGGTAAGCTATATTTTAGATGGTGGATTTTCAGATATAGGGCTAGAGTCAACAGTAATTCAAGTCGTAGAAGATAAAATAAATATATTAAGACCGGGTAAAATTACAAAAGAGCAACTAGAAGAAGTAACTAAAAATGTACAAGTAGATAGCCATGTTTTACACATGGTAAAGGAAAGTGAAAAGGTAGCATCACCGGGAATGAAATATAGGCACTATGCACCAAATACAAAGTGCATAATGGTATATAGCAAAAATGAACAAAAAATGATAGATAAAATTAATGAAATAACAAAAGAAGAAGAGGCAAACGGTAAAAAAATATTAATACTTGGCAAAAAGCAACATTTAGATAGCTACATTTCTAATAAAAAGTGGAGTATTGGAAGTAGTAAAGCTGAAATTGCTAAAAATATTTTCACATTATTAAGAAAAGTAGATAATCAAGGTGTAGATTTAGTTATAATAGAAGGAGTAGGGCAAGAAGGTTTAGGGCTTGCCATTACAAACCGTTTAATTCGTGCTTGTGAATATAATTATATAAACTTGTGAAATATAAAAGTATTTATTGAAAAAAATGCAAAAATAAAATGAATAAAAATTACCAAAAATTCTCATACTAGTAATAATAAACTAATTCAAATGGAGGGAGCATAGTATGAGAAAGGAATGGATAATTGCATTTATTGCTATTTTTTTATTAATAGTAAGTATTCTTTTAGGTATCTATGTGTATAAAATGAATAATACCCACAATAGTAATATGCTAGCAAATCAATTGCTAGCACAAGATATAGAAGCAGAAAATGAATTGTTAGAGAATTTGCTTTCTGCTTCTTCTTCAGAGGAAAAAATTTCACCCAATTGTGTTATAGTAGAAAAGCAATATTATAAAGACTGTGACCATATTATTAGAGATACAAAAGAAGTACCAGAAGAATATATTAATTATAGTAAAGAAGAATTTGAAAAGGAATATGCAGACTGGGATGTAGAAGATTTTACAAGTAATCAAATTATTGTATATAAAGAAAATGAAGGATATTGTAATGAACATTATGTTATAAGAGAAAATAATGGGGTACTAGCAGTTTATACAATTGATAAAAATGGGGAAGAAACTTTAAAAGAAACTACAGAAATTCAAGTAATGTATTTACCACAAGAAGATTTAGAAAAATTTCAGCAAGGAATAGAGGTATTAGGTGAAAGTGAACTTCGTTCAACATTAGAAGATTTTGAATAAAAAAATAGTATGTTGCTTTATAGCAATATACTATTTATTTTTTAAATTAATTTTTATTATCAATTTTTAAGTTTTCTTTTTTCAAATATCCTTGTTTATAAAATGTTATATAATACATTACAAGAGAAAAAATTGTTGCAGCTAATGCTAAATAATATATCCATAAGTCAAACTGTGGAAGAGGAGCAACAGAATTTTCTGGTACAGCTGCTATAGTATTCCAATGATAAATTCCAAAAGAACATGCAATTGCTACATAAAATAATACTGTTGCTAGTTTTCCAAACCATCTACTAGAAACAACCAATTCCTTACCATAAAGAAATGATGCACCAGCTATCATTGCAGCCTCTTTAACAACAACAACAATTATAATCCAAAAAGGAATAATGTTTTTAAAAGCTAATGTAAGTAAAACTGCAATTTGTGTGGTTTTGTCAGCTAATGGGTCAATTAACTTTCCAAAATTAGTAATAAAATTAAATTTTCTAGCTATCCATCCATCTAGCACATCTGTAATTCCTGAAATAACAAGGAATAAAAGTGCTAGAGGGTAATTATTTATTAAAATAAAGTAAATAATTGCTGGAATTAAGAAAAACCTTGCTACTGTTAAAATATTTGGTATTTGTTTTACCATAAAAATATCTCCTTATTTTTCTACATTTAATTCTAAATTTGAAGCATTTGTTGTAACATTAACAGTTTGACCATCTTTTAGGTCACCCCTTAATATCATATCTGAAAGCATATCTTCTAAATATCTTTGAATAGCCCTTCTTAAAGGCCTTGCACCATATTTAATATCAGTTCCTTTTTCTAATAAAAACTTTTTAGCATCTTCATTTACATTCATTAATATATTCTTATCTGATAATGCTTTTTTTGTATCTTCTAACATTAAATCAACAATTTGTAATAATTCTGATGGATTTAATTTCTCAAAAACTACAACTTCATCAATTCTATTTAAAAATTCTGGTCTAAATGTTTCTTTTAAGCTATCCATAATTTTACTTTGATCAATACGAGATCCGCCAAAACCAATTGAGTTAGTATTTTGATTAGAACCAGCATTAGATGTCATAATTAAAATTGTATTCTCAAAGCTAACTGTATTTCCTTGGCTATCTGTTAAACGACCATCATCCAACACTTGAAGCAAAATATTAAATACATCTGGATGAGCCTTTTCAATTTCATCTAGTAAAACAATAGAATAAGGATTACGTTTTACCTTTTCTGTTAATTGACCTGCATCATCATAGCCAACATATCCAGGGGGAGAACCAATTAATTTAGAGGTAGAGTGGCTTTCCATATATTCAGACATATCAACACGAATAATAGAGTTTTCATTTCCAAACATTTCGTATGCAAGTGATTTAGCAAGTTCTGTTTTACCAACACCTGTAGGACCAACAAAAATAAATGAAGGAGGCCTTTTGGTGCTTTTTAAGCCTGCACGGTTACGCCTAATAGCCCTAGCTACTGCTTCAACAGCAGCTTGCTGACCAATAACTCTTTTATGTAAGTTGTTTTCTAAATTTAAAAGCTTTTGTGTTTCCTCTTCTGTAATTTTTTTTACAGGAATTTTGGTCCAGCTTTCAATAACCTCTGCAATATCTTGAACAGTTAAATTTGTAAGCTTTAATTTCTCACTTAAAGTATCTATTTGTTCCATTAGGCTACATTCTTTAGCCTTAAGTTCTGCAGCCTTTTTGTAGTCTTCTGTAGAATCAGCAAGTGCTGCTTCTTCCTTTTCTTCTTGCACTGCTTTAAGCTGTGTTTTAAGAACCTCTAATTGATAAAGCTCTTTATTATTTAAATTAATTCTAGAGCAAGCCTCATCTAAAATATCAATTGCCTTATCTGGTAAAAATCTATCATGAATATATTTTTCTGACATAATTACAGCTTGTTTAATTACATCATTTGAAATTTTAACTTTATGGTAATCTTCATAATATTTTTTTATACCTTCTAATATATCAATAGAATCTGTTACAGAAGGCTCTTCAACTATAACTGGCTGAAATCTTCTTTCTAGAGCACTATCTTTTTCAATATACTTACGATATTCTTTCAGTGTAGTAGTACCAATAAGCTGAATTTCACCATTAGAAAGTGAAGGCTTTAAAATATTTGCTGCATTCATTGAATGTTCTGCATCACCAGCACCAATAATATTATGAATTTCATCAATTACTAAAATAATATTGCCTAAATTTTTGCACTCCTCAATAATTGACTTCATACGCGCTTCAAACTGTCCTCTAAATTGAGTTCCAGCAACAACTGCAGTCATATCTAATAAGTAAACTTCTTTGTTTAATAATTTAGCAGGCACATTTCCACTCGCAATTTTTATAGCTAAACCTTGTGCTATTGCGGTTTTACCAACACCAGGTTCACCAATTAAACAAGGATTATTTTTAGAACGTCTATTTAAAATTTGAATCATTCTTTGAATTTCTTTATCCCTACCAATTACTAGGTCTAAAAGGTTATTTTTAGCTTTTTGGCTTAAATTAGTGCCATAAGTATCTAATGCTTTTCTTCTTTTATCTTTTTTCTTTTCTTTATCTACTTTTACTTTTTTCTTTTCAGTAGATGTACTTTCTGCATTATTAGAATCTGCATTATTTGCAAACATATTAGAAAATATTGAACCTAATGGAATAGCACCAAAATGAATAGGCATTTGGCCATTTTCAGAAGCTTCATCTAATTCTTCAGGGTCAATATCATTCATTTGTTCTGAAATGCTGTCCATATCAATATTTTGAGCCATATTACTAACTATATTTTCTATTTGCTTGGTCATATCCTTTAAATCTTTTTGAGTTAAATTAGTTTGTTTTATAAATGAATCCATAGGATTAATTCCTTGCTTTTTAGCACATTCATCGCAATAACCAACTAATTTTGTTTGACCATTTTCATCTTGTTTATTAACAAATATTGTAGCTGTATTTTTATTACATATTGAACATAACATAAATTTTTTCATTTCTCCATTCTTTTAAATAAAAATATTCATATTATATAATACATCAAAGTTTGCTATAAGTCAATGGAAAAAAGGGCTTAAGCTTCGTTTTTTTATTCTTAAAAAATTACTATTAACTAAAGAAGGTGCCCTCTTTACAATGAAAATTGATTAGTATATAATATAAAAAAATGGAAAGAATAAAGAAAAATAACAATAAAATATAATGGAAAGGAATGGTTTAAATGGCAAAAGAATTGACCGAAGAAGAAAAAAATGAAATTACTAAAATGGTTGATGATTTAGTACAAAAAGCTAAAAAAGCATCAAAAGAATATATGAACTTGAATCAAGAACAAGTAGACTATATTGTTAAACAAATGGCAATGGCAGGGTTAGAACATCACATGGAACTTGCTAAAATGGCAGTAGAAGAAACAGGTCGTGGCATTTATGAGGACAAAATTACTAAAAATATGTTTTCAACAGAATATATTTATCATAGCATTAAATATGATAAAACAGTAGGAATAATTTCAGAAAATGAAGAAGAAGGTTACGAAGAAATAGCAGAGCCAATAGGAATTATTGCAGGAGTTACACCAGTAACAAACCCAACTTCTACAACAATGTTTAAATCAATAATTGCAGCTAAAACAAGAAATGTTATTATTTTTGGATTTCACCCTGGATCACAAAAATGTAGCGTAGCAGCAGCTAGTATTTTAAAAGAGGCAGCAATAAAAGCTGGTGCCCCAGAAAACTGTATATTATGGATAGAAAAACCTTCAATAGAAGCTACAAGAGCTTTAATGAACCATCCAGATGTTAACTTAATTTTAGCAACAGGTGGTGCAGGAATGGTAAGGTCAGCATATTCATGCGGAAAACCAGCATTAGGAGTGGGTCCAGGAAATGTACCATGTTATATAGATAAAACAGCAAATTTAAAAACATCTGTAAATGATTTGGTATTATCAAAATCTTTTGATAATGGCATGATATGTGCATCAGAACAGTCTGTTATTGTAGATAAAGAAATTAGCAAAGAATTTGAAAAATTAATGAAAGAAGCAGGTTGCTACTTTTTAAATGCAGAGCAAACACAAAAATTAAGAAACAGTATGTTTATAGCAGAAAAGGGTTGTAGCTTAAATGCAGACATAGTAGGAAAAAGCCCATACAATATTGCTAAAGGTGCTGGAATAGAAGTTCCAGAAGATACAAAAGTATTAGTATTAAAAGAAAATGGTGTAGGAATTGAATATCCATTTTCAAAAGAAAAATTAAGCCCTGTACTTGCATATTATGTTGTAAATGGCGAAGAAGAAGGAATAGATTTAGCAGAAAAATTAATAGAATTTGGTGGACTGGGACATTCAGCAGTTATACATTCAGAAAATGAAGAAACAATTCAAAAGTTTTCAGAGAAAGTAAAAGTAGGAAGAATAATTGTAAACTCACCATCAACACATGGAGCAATTGGAGATATTTATAACACTAACATGCCATCACTAACACTTGGTTGTGGAACATTTGGAGGTAATTCAACAACAGCAAACGTATCATCAGTTAATCTAATAAATATAAAAAGAGTCGCAAAAAGGAGAGTAAATATGCAATGGTTTAAAATTCCAGAAAAAATATACTTTGAAGCAGGTTCTATAGGATATTTAGAAAAAATGCCAGATATTACAAGAGCATTTATAGTAACAGATGAATCAATGGAAAAATTAGGCTATGTAGATAAAATACTATATCATTTAAGAAAAAGAAAAACACATGTACATTCTGAAATATTTTCAGAAGTAGAATCAGACCCATCATTTGATACAATTTATAAAGGCGTAGAAATGATGAGAGAATTTAAACCAGATGTAATTATTGCACTTGGTGGTGGAAGCCCAATAGATGCAGCAAAAGGAATGTGGTTATTTTATGAGCATCCAGAAGCAGACGCAGAAGGAATGAAACTAAAATTTATGGATATTCGTAAACGTACTTATAAATTTCCAAAACTAGGAACCAAAGCAAAACTAGTAGCTATTCCAACCACTTCAGGAACTGGTTCAGAGGTAACATCTTTTGCAGTTATTACAGATAAAAAGCTAAACAAAAAATATCCATTAGCAGATTATGAGTTAACCCCAGATGTAGCTATAGTAGACCCAGACTTGGTAATGAGCCTTCCAAAATCAATTACAGCAGATACAGGAATGGATGTGCTAACACATGCAATTGAAGCTTATGTTTCGAATATGGCATCAGATTTTACAGACGGTTTAGCAGAAAAAGCAGCAGAGCTAGTATGTAAAAACCTACCAGAAGCATATAATAATGGTTCAAATAGAGTAGCTAGGGAGAAGATGCATAATGCAAGCACAATAGCAGGAATGGCATTTACTAATGCATTTTTAGGAGTAAACCATTCACTAGCCCATAAAATAGGTGCAGAGTTCCACTTGCCACATGGTAGAATAAACGCAATATTATTACCATACGTTATAAAATATAATAGTGAAGAACCAACTAAATTTGTATCATTCCCAAAATACGAATACTATATAGCAGATGAAAAATATGCAAATTTAGCAAGAAAAATGAACTTGCCAGCAAGCACTACTAAAGAAGGGGTTAAATCATTAATAGAAGAAGTAAAAAGGTTAAACAAAGAATTAAATATGCCAAAATCTTTTAAAGAGGCCGGAATTAATGAACAAGAATTTTTAAGTAAAGTAGATATGCTAGCAGATAGAGCATTCGAGGATCAATGTACAACAGCAAACCCAAGACTTCCATTAGTAGAAGAACTAAAACAAATTCTATTAGATAGCTATTATGGCAAATAATTTAAAGAGAAAGAACTGTAATAATTACAATTCTTTCTCAATTTATAATATAGAAAAAGGTGTAATAAATGAAAAAAAGCAAAATAGCAATAATATTAATACTATTTTTAATAATACAAACAATTATATTTATATATGTTGGAACTAAAAAATATTATATACATATGGATGAAGCATATTCTTATGGATTAGCTAATTACGACAAAATTGACATACAAGACAATGAAGATTTTTTTGATAACTGGCATGATAAAGAATATTACAAAGACTATTTATCAGTTCAAGAAGATGAAGTAAATAATTATGCACCAGTTTATGAAAATCAAAAAAATGACGTTCATCCACCTCTATATTATTTAATATTAAGAATTGCAATGGGGTTTAACATAGACCATTTTTCAAAATGGATAGGCATAACAGTAAATATTGTTATATATGCATTTATTACAATTGTAATGTATTTAATTTTAACTAAATTATTAAAAAATGAAAAAAATTTTAATCTAAAAGCAGCAGTATTAGCATTTATGTCATCTGTTACATTAGCATCTTTAAGCAATGTAATATATATTAGAATGTACGCACTTTCAACACTTATTGTGCTGATAACTACATTATTACATATAAAATTATTAGAAAAAGAAAATGTAAAATTGTTAATTGGCATTGGAATTACTGCACTAGCAGGAATATTAACACACTATTATTATTTATTCTTTTTAGGATCAATATATTTAGTATTTATGTTTAAATATATTAAAGAAAAACGAATAAAATGGGCAATATATTATACTTTAACAATGCTACTTGCGGGCATCACATCATTAATTATATTTCCATATTCTATTAATCACATATTCTTTGGCTATAGGGGCCAAAGTGTAATGACAAAAGTAGAAAATGTATGGGAAATAGTAAAAAGTATATTTCCACAAGTACACAACTTAAATTATTATGGATTTAGTAACTTCCTATATATTATTATTGCTGCCATTGTAATAATTCTAATCTATAATAAAATAAGAAAAAAGCCAATATTTAAAATAAGTAAGGAAACCAAGGATATTATAAAAATTATTATCATACCATCAGTCATATTTTTTACAATAGCAACTATAACTTCACCTTGGAATGTTTTAAGATACATAGTACCTGTTTGTAGCTTAATATTTATCATAGTAATATATTACTTATATAAATTATTACAAACAATTACTAAAGAAAACATAGTAAATATTATAATGTGCATATTATTTGCAGTAATGATTATTACACCATTTGTTTTCAAATGGGAACCAGAACTTTTATATACTAATAGAAAACAAATAGTACAAAAATTACAAAGTGAGTTAAACTTACCAACTATTTATTTTATGGATACGGAAAAATCAAGATTTTTGGATGACATATTATTGTTTACATTAATAGACGAATCGTATGTAGCAAAAAATATTGATTATACAAAACAAAACATACAAGATATAGTAAATAAAAAAGATATTTCAAAAGGTGTAATTATATTTATAAATGATGTACAAAATGCAGACAAAATTATACCAATTATAAAAGATGCATTAGGTTTAAAAAATATAAACTTTTTACAACAATTAACTTCATGTGATATTTATTATATAAATTAAAATTTTAATATTAAAAATAAAAAATGCTAGTTTTGATTAAACAATAGTATAAAAATACCCACATAAAAGTATAACTTTTATGTGGGTAAATATATAAATATTATCTTTTTGAAAATTGAGGAGCTTTTCTAGCTTTTTTAAGACCATATTTCTTTCTTTCCTTCATACGAGGATCCCTTGTTAAGAAACCTGCAGATTTAAGTGTTGGTCTATATTCGCTATTTGCTTCATTAAGTGCTCTTGCAATACCGTGACGAACTGCACCAGCTTGACCTGTAAAGCCTCCGCCAACTACTTTGCAAACAACATCATATTTATCAAGAGTATTAGTAGCAACTAATGGTTGTTTTACAATAACTTTTAATACATCAGTTCCAAAATATTCATCTAATGGTTTACCATTAATAGTAATATTTCCTTTTCCTTCTACTAATCTAACTCTAGCAATAGATTTTTTTCTTCTTCCTGTTCCTAAAAAAACAATTTTATCAGCTTTTTTTGCCATTTTACTTTACCTCCCAAACTTCAGGTTTTTGTGCTGTATTTTCATGCTCGCTACCAGCATATACTCTTAATTTTTTAGCCATTTGTCTTCCAAGTTTTGTATGAGGAAGCATTCCTACAATTGCATGTTCCATAGCTTTTTCAGGATGAGTTTCTAATAATACTCTAGCTGTAGTTTCTTTCATTCCTCCAATATATCCTGAAAAATGTCTATAAACTTTTTGATCTAATTTTTTACCTGTTAAAACTGCTTTAGCACAGTTAACAACAATTACATGGTCACCAACATCCATATGTGTGGTATAAGTTGGTTTATGTTTTCCTCTTAATAATTTAGCAGCCTCTGCAGCTACTCTACCTAATGGTTTATCGGTAGCATCAATTAGGTACCATTTACTTTGAATTTCATTCTTTTTAACACTATAAGTTGTATTATTCATGGTAATTCATATCCTCCATTTCATTTTTAGAACATTATCTATATGAAACTATTTTAAGCTACCGGGGAGAAGCTAAAAATAATTACATTCTTATACATGCTTTAATATTTTATTACAAAAATAAGGAAAAGTCAAGAAAAAATTAAAGATTTTACCAAAATACTTGACAAAATATAAAAAAGATAGTATTATAATTATGTTAAAAAAAGAAGCGATCCGTGCTCACCTTAACTTATGTAGGAAAAGGTATTATAACAATTTATAAAATACTAATATAATTGTTTTTGGATTGATTTCTTTTTAGAAATCATTTTTTTGTATGTGGAGGTGTTTTTTATAAAACAAGATTTACCAATTAATGAGCAAATTAGAGCAAGTAAAGTACAGTTAATTGATGAAAACGGAGAAAAAAAAGGTTTAGTAAGTTTAAATGATGCATTAAACATAGCTTATGAAAAAAAATTAGACTTGGTATTAGTATCGCCAAACCCAGATGCACCAGTATGCAAAATTATGAACTATGGAAAATACAAATTTGAACAAACTAAAAAAGAAAAAGAAGCTCGTAAAAAGCAAAAAGTTTTAGAATTAAAAGAAATCAGAATTACACCTAATATTGAACAACACGACTTTGAATTTAAAGCTAAAAATGCTAAAAAGTTTTTAGAAGATGGAAACAAAGTAAAAATTACACTTAAATTTAGAGGAAGGGAAATGAATTACATTAAGCTTGGGGAAGAGGTTCTTCAAAAATTTATTAATGAACTATCAGACATTTCTGTTCCAGAAAAAAAGCCAGTATTAGAAGGTAAAAATATGTTTATTATATTAGCTAAAAAAGCTGATAAGTAAAATAGATTAAGCTTAAATAAAAAGGAGGAATCGGCTATGCCAAAATTAAAAACAAATAAAGCAGCAAAGAAAAGATATTCATATACAGCTACAGGAAAAGTAAAAAGAACTAAATCTAATAAGAGACATCTTTTAGCTCGTAAAACAAGTAGAGCTAAATCTAGGGGCAAGGTACAAGATGCTTATGCAGATAAAACTTGTGAAGCAGGAATTAAAAAGATGTTACCATATGGAAATTAATTTTATAAATAAACAGGAAAACAATAGTATTTCCTAACATAAATTTTAAGGAAGGTGAAAAAAATGGCAAGAGTAAAAACAGCAAGAATTACACGTAAAAAACATAAAAAAATATTAAAAAGAGCAAAAGGGTACTATGGAGCAAAACACTATAGATTTAGAATGGCAAAACAAGCTGTTATGAAATCTGGACAATATGCTTATGTAGGTAGAAAAGACAAAAAAAGTAACTTTAGAAAATTATGGATAGCAAGAATTAATGCTGCTAGCCGTGAAAATGGTTTAACATATAGCAAATTTGTAAACGGCTTGAAAAAAGCAGGTGTTGTAATTAATAGAAAAATGCTTGCAGAAATAGCTGTAACAGACCCAAAAGCATTTACAGAAATAGCAAACATAGCTAAAAAAGCAAAATAAAAGCAACATTTTGAACTTTTTTGCTTCGCATCTAAAAGTTTATCATAATACAAACTCCCATTGAATACAATGTAGAAAACAGCGATATTTCAAGGGGATACTAAATGATAAAAAAATAAAGCCTTAAAAGTAAAATTTTAAAGCTTTATTTTTTTAACTAAATTATATGCAAAACTTTATTAGATGCAGAACAACAAATTATGTTCATTTACTTTTTACTACCTATAATATATTTATGAAAAGCTTTTGTTTTATCATAGTTTGCTTGTACTTCATCACTACCTAATGCTTTATTATATATTCTAGTTGAATAACATAAACCTTTTATATATCCCCAATTAGATGGTGTACCAAAAGTGCACCTTCCTAGTTCTAAATATTTTAATTTTTTTGCGTTTTCTATAAAATCTTCATAGTAGGTTTTTAAGAGCCAACCTGTATATTGGTAGCTTTTACCATCTATATAAAGATATATTGATTGATTTACTTTATCTCCCTCTATATTGTCTATTGTTATTGTAAAATATATATCTTTATTAAATATATTTCCAATATTTTTGTGTTGATTCCAAGGACTCGTGGACAATGACCATTCACCATATTGTGTTGAAGTACTACCCCCAGCATTCAATGAATATACTAAATTATTCGTGTAATATCCAAATCTAGTGAGGCATTGGTTATTATATTTTCCATCCCATAATCCAAACAGTCCACACCAAGAATTCCAGCCGGAATTTTCTTCTTTAGTTACAGTTGCAGCTACATTTCCTAATATGTTTCCATAAAATTCAAAAGTTAATCCATTAGTAAAATCAAAGCCGTTATCATTATATATTTCTATATAATTATTCCCATTAAAATTAAATGCTCCTGTTGTTTGATCTATATATTTACTTACATCTTCTGACTTTTGCCTATCATAACCTTCAAAGTTTGTTACATCGCTATTAATTTGTTTTTTGTATGCTTCTTTTCTTTTTTCTATTGTATCATATGCTTTATCATCATAATAATAAAGTGTTGTATTACTTCCCCAAGATGCTTTATCTAATCCTACATTTGCCGAGTCTAAATTAAATAAAGGGTCTGTTACTGCTATTGTTGAATTATAGTCAAAATTATTATAACTTTCATCTTCTAATTGTATTATTTCTCCTGTTTCATAGTTCACGACCCAATTATATTTTGTTTCTCCATAATCTTGCAATATTGTTCCTTTTCCTAAATAATTCCAACCTGTTCCGTATGTTTTATTTTCTGACTTTTCTACTATAATATCCCATATACTACTATTGTCTAAATTTCTATCATATAGGGTTTTTCCTAGTTTTTCAGAACTTATATTTCCTATATATTCATTTAATTGTACTGATAATACATTTTGCTCTAAATATTCTCTTTCACTTGCTATATCATAATTTTTTACTGCTTTTTGTGATTGTGTTAATATTCCATTTTCTCCAAATACTGCTGTTATACTTACACCTGCTAATATTAACAATACTACTATGTTTAGTATGTTATCGGGGGTTAGGCTGCAGAAAATAAGACTGATATAGATTACTATAACAGCCTGACCACC